>NZ_JBEPKL010000026.1:0-62101 GCF_040544655.1 Sphingomonas sp. 1185 | reverse complement strand
GAGCCTTTGGGCTCGCTCAACCCCTCACCCAAGCTGCGCTAGCCAGCAGGCTGGCAAGCTCCGCTAACCCTCTCCCCTGTCCAGGGGAGAGGGAAAGAAGACGCAATCGTGAATGTCGCCCCCCCCTTGCAGGGGAGGAATAGCGGTGTTGCCTCTCGCCCTCCCCGCGCCTATCGCTCCCCCGCGACAGGTTCCCCTCGGGGATAAAAAGGGAATGGGGTGTGAAGCCCCGGCTGCCCCTGCAACTGTAAGCGGCGAGCCGTTCGCCATGACGCCATTGGGGCCTGTTCCCGAGAAGGCAGCGGACCGGCACCGACCCGCGAGCCAGGAGACCTGCCCGTCGCGGTCGTCTTTCGGCCGGTCAGGGTGTACCGGGCGGACGGGGCTATCCCCTCGCGCGACGACAGCGCCTTTGTGGAGACATGCCCCTATGACCGAGCCCTGTTCATGCTGAAACCCGCCGCGAACGGCCCCGCCGTGGTCGCCTGCAACACCTGTCGCCTGTCCGACGATGCGCGCGAGGACGCCGAAGGGCGACGCGGCGGCGCGCTGCTGGTCGAGGCGTTGCGCGCGGTGAAAGCCTCCGACCCGGCCTATGCGGACGTGGCGGTCGAGGAGATGCCCTGCCTCTTTGCCTGCCAGTCCTTCTGCACGGTCCATCTTCGCTGCCCCGGCAAGGTCGGCTATGTGATGGGCAAATTCGCTCCGGACGAGGAGGCCGCGCGCGCGATCCTGGACTATGCGCGCGCCTATGCCGACAGCGACTGGGGACAGGTGCCGTACAAGCAATGGCCGCAAGGGGTGAAGGGCCATTTCCTGACCCGCACGCCGCCCGAGGGATTCATCGTCGAATGACCGCTTTCCCGACCATCGCCAGCTTCGAGACGACCCTGGCCGTGTTGCCCGCGCCGGACACCAGCGCGCGCGACGCCGCCGCGCGGCGACAGGGGCAGCTGACCAAGCCGCCGGGCTCGCTCGGACGGCTGGAGGACATCGCGATCTTCCTGGCCGGATGGCAGGGGCGCGAGCGGCCCCGGATCGATCGCGGGCGCGCGGTGATCTTCGCGGGCAATCACGGCGTGGTCGCGCGCGGGGTCAGCGCCTTTCCGGCGGAGGTGACCGCACAGATGGTCGCCAATTTCGCCGCCGGGGGCGCCGCGATCAACGCGCTGGCCGCCGCCGCCGGGCTGGACCTGTCGGTCGTGCCGCTCGACCTAGACCGGCCGACGGTCGACTTCACCACCGGCCCGGCGATGAGCGAGGCGGAATGCCTGGCCGCGCTGTCGGCGGGGGCGGCGGCGGTGGGCGATGCCGACCTGCTGGTGCTGGGCGAGATGGGGATCGGCAACACCACCCCCGCCGCCGCGCTGGCCGCCGCCAGTTTCGGGGGCGATCCCGCCGACTGGGTCGGTCCCGGCACCGGGGTGGATGCACGCGGCCTGTCGCGCAAGGCGGCGGTGGTGGCCGAGGGGCTGGCGCTGCACCACGAGCATCTGACCAGCGCGTTCGAGCTGCTGCGCCGTCTGGGCGGGCGGGAGATCGCGGCAATGGCGGGCGCGATCCTGACGGCACGCACCCGCGGCGTGCCGGTGGTGCTGGACGGCTTCATCGGCACCGCCGCGATCGCGCCGCTGGCGCTGGTCAATCCCGCGATCACCGCCCATTGCCTGGCGGGCCATTGCTCGGCGGAGCCCGGCCATGTCCGGCTGCTCGAGCGGCTGGACCTTGTGCCGATCCTGTCGCTGAACATGCGGCTGGGCGAAGCGAGCGGCGCGGCGGTGGCGGTCCAGGTCATCCGCGCGGCGCTGGCGGCGCATGACGGCATGGCGACCTTTGCCGAGGCGGGCGTGGCGAGCGCGTGAGCGCGTTTCACCTGCATCTGCTTCGGCATGGCGAGCCCGAGGCGGCGGGGCGGATGCTGGGGCGGACCGACAGTCCAGCGACGGTCGAGGGCATCGCCGCCTGCGCCGCACGGGGACGCGATCTGGCGGCGACCCGGCGGATCAGCTCGGACCTGTCGCGCGCGCGCGCCTGTGCCGAGGCGATCGGCCCCGTCACGGTCGATCCCCGCTGGCGCGAACTGGATTTCGGCGACTGGGACGGGCTGGCGCCCGAAGCGATCGACCGGACCGCGCTCGGCCGGTTCTGGGACGATCCCGATGCCGCCCCTCCGCCGGGCGGCGAGCGCTGGTCCGATCTGGTCGCGCGCGTCGCGGCGGCCATCGCCGAGCTGTCGCCCGAACCGACGCTGGTCGTCACCCATGGCGGCGCGATGCGCGCGGCGCTGCATATCCTGTGCGGGTTCGACCGCCGTGCCGTCTGGGCCTTTGCGCTGCCCTATGCCAGCCTGTTGACGCTGGAGGTGTGGGACGGCCGCCCCCGTGCGGCGCAGGTCAGCGGACTGGTCACGGCATGAAGCCGCTGATCCTCGCGCTCGGTTTCCTGACCCGCCTGCCCATGCCGCGCGTCGCAGCGGACGAGGCGGATTTCGCGGCGGCGATCCGGCTCTATCCGGTCGCCGGGCTGGTCGTCGGCGCGATCGTCGCGGGGGCCGCCTGGCTGGGGGCGCGGGTCGATCCCTGGGCGGGGGCGCTGGCGGGGCTGGTGGCCTGGGTCTGGGTGACGGGGGCGCTGCATCTCGACGGGCTGGCGGACCTGGCCGACGGGCTGGGCGCGGCGCATGGCGACCGGTCGCGGCTGCTGGCGGTGATGGCCGAGCCGCAGATCGGCAGCTTCGGCGTCGTGGCGCTCGTCATGCAGCTTCTCGCCAAGCTGGTGCTGCTCCACGCAATACCCGCCCGCGCCTGGCCGATGCTCGCGCTGATCCCGGCGGCGGCGCGGGTCGGGCCGCTGGTCTGGGCGCGCGTCCTGCCGCCGTTGCGCCCCGGCGGGCTGGGGGCGATGGTGGCGCGCGCAGTGCGGCCGTTCGACATGATCCTGTGGCTGATGGCGGTGGTCCTATTGGGTCTGGCCTGTCCGCCCATTGCCGTCACGCCGCTATTGATCCTGCCGCTGTCATTCTGGTTCCGGCAAAGGCTGGGCGGCGTGACCGGCGATGTGCACGGCGCCGGGATCGAGCTGACCGAGACCGGCCTGCTGATCGTCGCCCTCCTCTATCTGGCGTCCTGAGCGATCCGCAACAGCGCGTCGCAATCGACATGCGCCTCTAGCACGGCAGCGATGGCGTCGAGCGCGGCGTCCACATCGGCGCGGTGATCGGGCCCCGCCCCCGCCACGCCGATCCGCGCCAGCCACGCCGCGCGCTGCCCCGCCTCGCCCAGCAGGCCATGGACATAGCTGCCCGCGACCAGCCCGTCGGCGCTCATCGCGCCCTCCGCCCGGCCATCGGCGAGGTGTCCGACCGGACGCGCGGCATCCGGCCCTTCAGTCCGGCCAAGGTGAATCTCATAACCGGAAAAGGCCGCGCCCAGCGCCTCGCCCGTTACCGGCCGCACCGTCTTTTCGCCGGTCAGCACCGTCTCGACATCGAGCAGCCCCAGCCCCGCGACGCTGCCCGCCGGGCCCTCGACGCCATCGGGATCGGCCACCCGCCGCCCGAGCATCTGATAGCCGCCGCACAGGCCCAGCACCGGCCGCCCGCGCCGATGGTGCGCGGCGATGTCGATATTCCACCCCTGCGCGCGGATGAAGGCCAGGTCGGCGATGGTCGTCTTCGATCCCGCCAGCACGATCATCGCGGCATCGGGAATGGGCTGGCCGGGGCGGACCATGACCAGATCGACCTGGGGTTCGAGGCGGAGCGGATCGAGATCGTCGAAATTGGCGATGCGCGGGGTGATCGGACAGGCGATGACCACCCGCCCCCCGGCCCCGGCGGCGGGCCGCTCCAGCGCCACCGCATCCTCGCTCGGCAGGCGGCGCGCGTCCGCCAGCCACGGGATCAGCCCCAGCGAATGCCAGCCGGTATGCCCGGTGATCAGCGCCATGCCATCGGCGAACAGCGCCGGGTCGCCGCGAAACTTGTTGACCAGAAAGCCCCGGATCATCGCGGCATCGGCCGGGTCGATCACCGCCCTGGTGCCGACCAGCGACGCGATCACCCCGCCCCGGTCAATGTCTCCGGCCAGCACCACCGGCACGTTCGCCGCGCGTGCAAAGCCCATATTGGCAATGTCGCCGCTGCGCAGATTGACCTCGGCGGGCGAGCCCGCGCCCTCGACGATGACGAGGTCGCATTCCGCCTCCAACCGGCGATAGCATTCCACCACTTCGGGCAGCAGCCCGATCCGCCCCTCGCGCCACTTCGACGCGGGCAGCATCCCGCGCACCTGTCCGCGCACGATCAGTTGCGAGGTGCGGTCGCCCTGCGGCTTGAGCAGCACCGGGTTCATGTCGACATGCGGTTCGACCCGCGCCGCCATCGCCTGGGTCGCCTGCGCCCGGCCGATCTCGCCGCCTTGCGGGGTGGCGGCGGCGTTGTTGCTCATATTCTGCGGCTTGAACGGGCGGACGGACAGCCCGCGATTGGCGAAGACCCGGCACAGCCCCGCCACCAGCACCGACTTGCCGACATCCGACCCGGTGCCCTGGATCATCACGCCAGCCATGCGACACCCCCCGCGACGATCCACAGCAACAGGCAGGCGCGGGCATAGATTTGCAAGCCCGTCACGATATCGGCGGGCGTCGCGCTGCGGCCGCCGCGCCCGATCCAGGGCTTGATCTGGGTCACCCCGTCATAGCTCACCGGCCCCGCCAGCGCGACGCCCAGCGCCCCCGCCATCGCCGCCTCGGGCCAGCCCGCATTGGGCGAGGCATGGGCGCGGGCATCGCGCTTCATCACCGCCCAGCCGCCCGCGCCCGCCACACAGACCAGCACCCCGGCGATCCGCGCCGGTATCCAGTTCGCGCCGTCATCGATCCGCGCCGCCGCCCAGCCAAAGGCGCGCCAGCGCGGCTCCTTGTGCCCGATCATGCTGTCGGCGGTGTTGATCGCCTTATAGACCCAGACGCCCGGCAGGCCGAGCAGCAACAGCCAGAAGAGCGGCGCGACGATGCCGTCGCAGAAACTCTCCGCCAGCGTCTCGATCGCGGCGCGCGACACGCCCGCCTGATCCAGCCTTTGGGTATCGCGCCCCACCACCCGCGCGACCGCCGAGCGGGCGGCGGGCAGGTCGCCGCGCATCAGCGCGTCGGCGACGGGGCGGACATGCCCGTACAGGCTGCGCTGCGCCAGCGCGGGCCAGGACAGGACCGCACTGGCGATCCAGCCCCATCGGCCGAACAGCAGATGCGCCTCGCGGTCCAGCCACCATGCCGCAACACCAGTCAACGCGATCAGCGTCAGGATCGTCGCGCCCCCCAGCGCCCGGCGGGTCGCCTCGGACCGGTCAGGCCGGTTGCCATGCCGTTCGCAGATATGGAGGAACCGGGCAAAGCCCCCCACCGGATGCCCGACCCAAGCATAGAGCCGATCGGGCCAACCGATCACGGCATCGAGCGCCAGCGCCACCAGCGCGATCGGATCAGCCATGACTCAACACCTTGTCCAGCCGCGCAAGCTCCGCGAGCGAGGCGGGCACGCCGAAACGCAACCGCTCGGGCGCGTCGGCAAAGGGGCGGACAAGAATCCCCGCCGCCGCCAGCCGGTGGAAAACAGACCCGGCATCGGGTGTCTCGACCATGCGGAACAGCGGACACGCCCCCTTCGCGACCAGCCCGTGCCGCGCCAGCACGGCATCGAGCGCCGCCGCGCGCTCGACCAGCGCGAGGCGGGTCGCAGCGATCCACGCGCGATCGGCATAGGCCGCGCCGCCCCAGACCATCGCATGGCTCGACACCGGCCAGTCGCCCAGCAGGCCGCGAAGCCGTGACAGCAGCGCGGGCGCGGCGATCACGAAGCCAAGGCGCACGCCCGCCAGCCCGAAGAACTTGCCGAACGAGCGCAGCAGCACCACCCGCTCGCCGCCGGTGAAACCGGGATCCGGCATCGCATCGGCAAAGGCTTCGTCCAGGATCAGCCAGCCGCCCGCGTGCGCCTGCACCTCGGCCAGTCGGGCCAGCGTCCCGCCGGTATGGACCACGCCATCGGGGTTGTTGGGATTGGCGAGCAACAGGCTGCCCGCCTGCCCCGCCCAGTTCTCCAGCGCGCCGTGATCGATCCGCGTCGTGGCGACCGCGCCGTGCGTGCCATAGCTGGGGCGAAGGGCCACGATCGGCTGGGCCACCCCGAGCAGCGGCAGCAGCCGCAACGCCATCTCGCTGCCCGGCACCGCCGCCACGCGCTCGGCCGCGACCCCGAAATGCGCCGCCGCCAGCGCCTCCAGCCGTGCGAGCGCGCCGCGATCGGGCAAAGGCCCCGCATCGACGTCCAGCCCCTCTGGCGGCGTCCAGGGAACCGGATTGATGCCGGTCGACAGGTCCAGCCACGGTGCGGGCGCGGTCGGGAACAGCGCCCTGGCCGCATCGATCCGGCCGCCATGATAGGTCAGCGCGGCCATTTCCGCTTGCGTCACAGCCCGGCTCCCGCGATGCGGACGGGCATGCACACGCCCCGCACCATCCTCGTCCTCGGCGGTGCCCGGTCGGGCAAGAGCCGCCATGCCCAGTCGCTGGCCGAGGCGATGACGCCGACCGGCTGCTTCATCGCGACGGCGCAGGCCTGGGACGCGGAGATGCGCGACCGGATCGCGCGGCACCAGGCCGACCGCGACGCGCGCTGGACGACCGTGGAGGCGCCGCTCACACTCCCCGAGGCCATGACCGCGCATGGCCGCGCCGACCGGGTGCTGCTGGTCGACTGCCTGACCTTGTGGCTGACCAACCTGCTGCTGGGTGAGGCCGATCTGACGGCGGCGGGGGATGCGCTGGTCGCCGCCATCGCGGACGCGCCCGGCCCCGTCGTGCTGGTCAGCAACGAGGTCGGCTTCGGCATCGTCCCCGACAATGCGCTGGCGCGCCGCTTCCGCGATGCGCAAGGGTCGCTGAACCAGCGGCTGGCGCGGGTCTGCGATGCGACCGATCTGGTGGTCGCCGGGCTGCCCCTTCGTCTTTCAGGAGAGAAATGATGCGAACCGACGCCGAACATGCCGAGCGCATGGCCAAGAAGAAGGTCGCGCAGGACAGGATGGTCGCCGCGCGCGACGCCGAAAAGGGGCTGGTCATCGTCCATACCGGCAAGGGCAAGGGCAAGACGACCGCCGCGCTGGGCATGGTGATCCGCGCGGTCGGCCACGGGATGCGCGTCGGCATGGTCCAGTTCGTCAAGGGCGCGATGACCACCGGCGAGGCGGCGGTGCTGGCGCGCTTTCCCGAGGTGGACTTCCACGCGATGGGCGAGGGCTTCACCTGGAACACCCAGGACCGCACCCGCGACATCGCCACCGCGCGCACCGCCTGGAACGAGGTGAAGCGGATGATCGCCGCCCCGGCCTATGACCTGATCGTCGCGGACGAGCTGAACATCGTGTTGCGCTATGACTATCTGCCGGTCGACGAGGTGCTGGAGGTGCTGGCGACAAAGGGCGCGATGACCCATGTCGTCATCACGGGCCGCAACGCCCCCGACGCGCTGATCGCGGCGGCCGATCTGGTGACCGACATGACGCAGGTGAAGCATCCCTTCCGCGAACAAGGCGTGAAGGCGCAGAAGGGGATCGAGTTCTAGACGTATTCCTCCCCTGCAAGGGGAGGTGGCGCGCGTAGCGCGTCGGAGGGGTGTTGCCCTATCGAGAGGGGGACACCCCTCCGTCAGGCCTGCGGCCTGCCACCTCCCCTGCAAGGGGAGGAAAGTCATGGGGCGCGCCATCACAACCCCTCCCCCACCAGATCCCCGCCCCGCCGCAGCAGGTACACATCCATGATCCACCCATGCGCCCGCCGCAGCTCCGCGCGGCGCGCCACGATCCGCTCGGCGACGTCCGCCAGCCGCCCGGACTCGATCGCTTGCTGCGCCATGCCCAGGTACGCCCCCCACCAGATCGCCGCATCCGGCTGATCCAGCGCGGTGAAGGCGCATCCGCCGTCCAGCATCACCGCGACGCTGTCCGCCCCTTGCGGCCAGCCAGTTTCGCGCAAGCGCCGCCCGGTCGTCACCATCACCGGCGCGCCGACCGCGTTGAGCGGGATGGCATGCGCCGCGCACAGCGCCTGGATGCAGGTGATTCCCGGCACCACCGTCACCCGCTCCACCGCCGCCAGCCGCCGGGCGATGCGGATCGTGCTGTCATAGAGCGAGGGGTCGCCCCAGACGAGCAACGCCACCCGCCCGCCATCCGGCAGATGCGCGGAAATCTCCGCCGCCCAGCATTCGGCGATCGCGTCATGCCAATGCTCGACCGTATCGAGATAGGCGCCCTCCGTGGCGCGCACCGGCAGGTCGAACTCGACCACCCGCACCTCCGCTCCCGCCAGCACCTGCGCGCAAATGTCGCGGCGCAGGTCGATCAGCTCGACCTTGTCGCCTTTACGCGGCAGCAGGATCAGGTTGGCGGCGCGCATCGCGGCCTCCGCGGCGCGGGTCAGGTGCTCGGGATTGCCCGTGCCGATGCCGATCAGGTCGAGATGGATCACAGATCCTCCATCAACGGGCCATAGAGGATCAGCGCCGCCTTGTCCGACACGCCCTCCGCCAGCCGCGCGGCCAGTCCGGCCACGGTCGAGCGGGTCAGCCGCTGGTCGGGACAGCCGACATGCTCGGCCATCAGCGCGGGCGTTTCGGGCGGCAGGCCATGCGCGATCAGCGCCTCGGCCAGCGCGGGGAAGGTCCGCTTGGGCATGAACACCACCGTCGTCGCGCTCGCATCGGCCAGCGCCGCCATGTTGCGGTCGGCGGGCAGCGCGCCGGTCACGTCATGGCCGGTCACGAACTGCACCCGCCGCGCCTCGGCCCGCCGGGTCAGCGGAATGGCGGCAGCGGCCGCCGCCGCGCTCGCCGCGCTGACGCCGGGGACGATCTCGAAGCCGATACCGGCCGCCTTCAGCGCGACCATCTCTTCCTCCAGCCGCCCGAAAATGCCGGGATCGCCCGATTTCAGCCGCACCACCCGCTTGCCCGCCAGGGCGTGATCGACCAACAGCCGGTCGATCTCCGCCTGTTTGGGCGAGGCGCGGCCCGCCCGCTTGCCCACTGCGATCAATTCCGCATCGGCGCGCGCATGGGTCAGCATCGGTCCGGCGGCCAGATCGTCGAACAGCACGACATCGGCCTGCCCCAGGCAGCGCACCGCCTTGAGCGTCAGCAATTCGGGATCGCCCGGCCCCGCGCCGACCAGATGGACGAAGCCCCTCACCACCAACGCGCCACCAGATGGAAGAAGGTGCCGGTCACCGCGCCCCGCCGCGATCCGGTTTCGGGCACCGCCTCGCCCTGCGCATCGACGACATGCGCAAGCGGCGCGTCAGGCTGTTCGAGGACGGTCGAATAATGGAATTCATGCCCGCCCAATACCGCGCCCTCGGGCATCCCCGCCACCTCGCCGAGGAGCGTCGCACGGCGATAACCCAGATGCATCTTGCGCTTGGCATAGCTGGTCACGAGGCCAAGCAGCCCCGCCATCCGGTGGCTGACGCCCTCGGCATCGATCAGCGCCTCGCCCAGCGCCATATAGCCACCGCACTCGCCATGGACCGGCCTGGTCCGGGCATGGTCGGCCAGTCCGGCGCGGAACCGCTCCGCCGCCGCCAGCCGCCCGGCGTGAAGCTCAGGGTAACCGCCGGGCAGCCAGACCAGATCGGCCGACGCATCCGGCGCCTCATCGGCGAGCGGCGAGAAGGGCAATATCTCCGCCCCGCCCGCGCGCCAGCCCGCCAGCATATGCGGATAGACGAAGGAGAAGGCCGCATCCTGCGCCAATGCGATCCGCTGGGCCGGTGGTGGCGGCAGGATCACGTCGGTAGCGGGGGCGGTCTTGGCATAGGCCGCCGCGCGGATCGCTTCCAAGTCGACATGCGCCGCCAGGAACGCCGCATAGTCTCCGATCAGCCGGTCGAGTTCGGGATGCTCCACCGCCTGGACTAGCCCCAGATGCCGCTCGGGCAGCACCAGATCGCCGCGCCGGGGAAGCGCGCCGAAGACCGGCAGGCCGATCTCCTCGAACCCCAGCTTGGCCAGCCGCTCGTGACGCGGGCTCGCCACGCGGTTCAGGATCACGCCGGCCACCCGCAGGTCGGGGTCATAGCGCGCAAAGCCGAGCGCGGTCGCCGCCGCCGACTGGGCCTGTCCCGACACGTCGATGACCAGCACCACCGGCCAGCCCATCCGCCGCGCCGTCTCCGCGCTGCTGCCCATGCCGGTCGCGCCGGGTCTGGCGACACCGTCGAACAGCCCCATCGAGCCCTCCGCCAGCACCAGCTCGGCATCCGCCCCCCGCTGCCCCAGCGTATCGAGCAATGGCGCAGGCATCGCCCAGCCGTCGAGGTTGAACGACGCCCGCCCGCACGCCGCGCGGTGAAAGGCGGGGTCGATATAGTCGGGGCCGCTCTTGAACGGCTGCACCGCCACCCCCGCATCGCGAAATGCGCGAAGCAGGCCCAGCATCACCGTCGTCTTGCCGGTGCCCGAGGCGGGCGCGGCTATCATCAATCCTGGCGTCATTCGATCGTGTTCCCAGGACGATAGCGACGGTCATAGCCCTCGGCGTATAACCGGCTCTCGGCGAAATCGCTCTGGTCCAGGACACGCCCGACCAGGATCAGCGCGGTCCGCTCGGGGCCGTCGGCAGCCGCCGCCTCGATGGTGGACAGAGTCGCGCGGACGATTCGCTGCTCGGGCCAGCTGGCGCGCCAGACGATCGCGACGGGGCAGTCCGCGCCGTAATGCGGGGTCAGGTCGGCGACGACCCGCGCCAGATTGTGGATCGACAGATGGATGGCCAGCGTCGCGCCGGTTGCGGCGAAGGCGGTCAGCGTCTCCCCCTCGGGCATGGCGCTGGCGCGACCGGGGGTGCGGGTCAGGATCACCGACTGGGCGATGCCGGGCAGGGTCAGCTCGCTCTCCAGCGCCGCCGCCGCCGCCGCGAAGGACGGCACGCCGGGCGTGACCGACACCGGGATGCCCAGTTCGCGCAACCGCCGCACCTGCTCGCCCATCGCCGACCAGACCGACAGGTCGCCCGAATGCAGCCGGGCGACATCCTGGCCTTTGCGATGCGCGTCGGAAATCTCGGCCATGATCTCGTCGAGCGTCATCGGCGCGGTGTTCACGATTTTCGCGCCCGGCGGGCAATGCGCCAGCACCGCCTCGGGCACCAGCGATCCGGCATAGAGGCATACCGGGCAGGCCGCGATCAGGTCGCGCCCCCGCAGGGTCAGCAGATCGGGGGCGCCGGGTCCGGCGCCGATGAAGTGAACGGTCATTGGTCGGGTCCTTGGGCGATGGCGCAGGTCGCCATGCGGTCGGAGGAAATCAGGCGGGGCACGACGATCCGCGCGCCCGGCCCGGCGGCGGCGAGCGCGACCGCCTCGGCCACGCTGCCGACGCCGCGACGGGCGAGGCTGACGGTCGAGCGGGTCGGCGTATCCAGGCCGTCCAGCAGGGCCGCGTCGATCGGATGGACGGACAGGCCCTGCCCTTCGGCAAATTCGGCGATGACGGCCGCGCGGTCGGCGGGCACGGCCAGCGCATCGGGGCGAATCCCCGCCGCCGCCAGCGCGCTGCGGAAGGAATCGGGGGTCGCCCCCGCCCGGCATCCGAACCCGGCGATCACCATGCGACCCGCCACTGGACGATGGGATAGCTGGCCTTCCAGCCGCGCTTCGTCCCCAGCGGCCGCGCCTGGGCCAGTTCGATCCGCAACAGCTCGCCCCCGAAACGGGCATGACACTCGGCCAGCAAAGCCTCCGTCTCCAGCGTCACCGCATGCGCGACCAGGCGGCACCGGGGCAGGCCGCGCAAGGCCTCGACCAGCGGCCGCGACAGGCCGCCGCCGACGAACACCGCATCGGGATGCGGCCGGTCGGCGAGCCGGTCGAGCGCATCCCCCTCGACCAGTTCGAGCCGCTCGACGCCCAGCCGCAGGGCATTGTCGCGGGCGCGGGCCAGCCGGTCGGGATCGCGCTCGAAACCGATGGCGCGGGTCGTCGGGTCGCTCAGCAGCCATTCGATCGCGACCGACCCCGAACCGGCGCCGATATCCCACAATAGCTCACCGGCACGCGGAGCCAGCGCCGACAGTGCAAGCGCGCGGACGGGGCGCTTGGTGATCTGTCCGTCATGCGCGAACCAGTCATCGTCCAGCCCGCTCGCGCAAGGCAGCGCGCGGCCATCTCCCGCAGGCTCGATCGCCACCGCGACCGGGTGCGCGATGTCGGCCCAGTCGAGCGTCGCCGCCGTCGTCCGCCGCACCCGCTCGCGCGGCCCGCCCAGCGCCTCCAGCACGGTCAACACGCTGTCGCCGAAACCCTGATCGACCAGCCAGGCGGCGAGCCCCGGCACCGCCGCCCCATCGCGCATCAGCGCCAGCACCCGCCGCCCTGGTGCCAGATGCGGGCGCAGCGTCTCGATGGGCCGGGCGTGCAGCCCGACGCTCCGGATCGTCTCGACCGACCAGCCCAGCCGCGCGGCCGCCAGCGACAGGGTCGAGGGGGCGGGATGGGCGATCCACTCGCCCGGCTCCAAATGGCGAGTCACGACCGACCCCGCGCCGAACCAGAAGGGATCGCCCGAGGCGAGCATCACCACCCGTTCCCCCCGCCGGTCGAGGAGCATCGGCACCCCGTCCGCGAACGGCACCGGCCACACGATGCGCCGCGCCGCGCCGCGCTCGGGCAGCAGCGACAGGTGACGCGGCGCGCCCATCACGCTATCGGCGGCCTCGATCGCGGCGCGTGCGGGGGCGGTCAGGCCGTCCCAGCCATCCTCGCTGATCCCGACGATCGTCAGCCAGGGTCCGGAGTCAGCCATGCGCCATATCCTTCTGCTCGGCGGCACGACCGAGGCGAGCGCGCTGGCCACCGCGCTGGCGCAGCGTGGCGAGCGGGCGGTGCTGAGCTATGCGGGCCGCACCGAAACGCCGCGCGCGCAGGCGATCCCGACGCGGGTCGGCGGCTTTGGCGGCGTCGAGGGGCTGGCCGATCATATGACCTGCGAGGGCGTGACGCATCTGGTCGATGCCACCCACCCCTTCGCGGCGCGCATCAGCGCCAATGCGATCGCGGCGGCCGAGTTGGCGGGCGTGAAGCTGCTCGCATTGACCCGACCCGCCTGGGAAGCCGGCCCTGGCGACCGCTGGATTCGCGTCGCCGATACGGCGGAGGCCGTGGCTGCGCTGGGCAGCCAGGCGGCACGAATCTTCCTCGCGCTCGGTCGCCAGACCATCGGGGACTTCGCCGATGCTGCGCAGCATTTCTATCTGCTGCGCTTCGTCGATGCCGCCGAGGTCCCCGCCCTGCCGCGCCATCATCTGGTCGTGGATCGCGGCCCCTTCACGCTGGCGGGCGAACGGGCCCTGCTGCGCGAACATGGAATCGAGGTCATCGTCGCCAAGAATGCGGGCGGCGCGGGTGCGCGGGCCAAGCTGGAGGCGGCGCGCGAACTCGGGCTGCCGGTCGTGATGATCGACCGTCCCTTCATCCCCGACCGGCCTCAGGTGGAGAGCGTCGCGGCGGTGCTCGACTGGCTCGATCACGGCGTCGTCCGGGGGGTGTAGAGGATCGGGCGGCCCGAGTGCGGGATCATCCGCGTGCGGCTGGACCCGATGATGACGACGGTGCGCATGTCCGCCATCTCGCCCCGCGCCTGGGGCAAGGGCACGATGCGCAGATGCTCCTCCGGAGTCGAGACGGCGCGCGCGAACAGGACCGGGCGGTCGTCGCCGCACGCATCGCACAGCAGCGCAAAGGCCGCGTCCAGCGCATCGGGCCGCGCCTTGGACCGGGGATTGTAGAGCGCGATGGCGAAATCCGCCTCCGCCGCCAGCCGCAGCCGCCGCTCGATCAGCGCCTGCGGCTTGAGGTTGTCGGACAGGTTGATCGCGCAGAAATCATGGCCCAGCGGCGCGCCTGCGCGCGCGCTCGCCGCCAGCATCGCGGTGATGCCGGGCAGGACGCGGATGTCCAGGTCGTGCCAGCGGGCCGGGTCTTCCTCCACCCGCTCGAAGATCGCAGCCGCCATGGCGAAGACGCCCGGATCGCCCGAAGACACCACGACGACCCGCGCGCCCGCCTCGGCCATTTCCAGCGCATGGAGCGCGCGGTCACGCTCGACCCGATTGTCGCTGGCATGGCGGGTCAGGCCGGGGCGCTCGGGCACGCGCGCGACATAGGGGATATAGCCGACCACATCGGTCGCCTCCGCCAGCGCCGCCGACACCTCGGGCGTGACCATCGCGTCCGCCCCCGGCCCCAGCCCCGCAACGATCAGCCAGCCGCTCATGGCCGCCGCCCCTGCCCATGGATCAGCGCGATCGAGAAATAGGGGGCGGGCGCGTCCTCCACCTCCGCCAGCCGCCGCACGCGCTCGCCCGACTGGGCGGCATGTTCGATCAGCCACGCCTGGTCCGACCGCCCCGCCGCCGCGATGGCGCGGCGCAGCTTGGGCAGATGGCGGCCGATCTTCATCACGACCAGCGCATCGGTCTCGGCGATGCGGCGGGTCAGTTCCGGCTCGGGCAGGGTCGCCATCGCGACGGTCAGCACATCGTCGCCCCAGGTGATCGGCGCGCCGCTGGCGGTCCAGGCGCCCGACATGCCGGTGATGCCCGGCACCACCGCGACGGGGGCATGGGGCCGCAGCCGGCTGTGCAGGTGCATGAACGAGCCGTAGAAGAAGGGATCGCCCTCGCACAGCACCACCACATCCTCACCGCGCTGCACCAGCGACAGGATATGCGCGGTGCAGGTCGCGTAGAAGGCCGACAGGCATTCATTGTAGCGCGGATCGGTGAAGACGATCTCGGTCGTGACCGGATAGTCCATCGGATATTCGACCACATCGTCCCGCAACATGCCCTCGACGATGGTGCGCGCATGGCCGCGCCGCCCGGCCTTGCGGAAATAGGCGACGTGCCGGGCCCCGCGCACCAGCCGGTCGGCGCGGACGCTCATCAGGTCCGCCGCGCCGGGGCCGAGGCCGACGCCGTGGATCGTGCCCGTCGTCATTCGGCGCGGCTCGCCAGCGCGTTGATCGCCGCGACGGTGATCGCGCTGCCCCCCGGGCGGCCCTTCACGATGGCGCAAGGAACGGGCAGCGCCTCCCACAGCGCGTCCTTCGACTCCATCGCGCCGACAAAGCCGACCGGACAGCCGATGATCGCCGCCGGGCGCGGACAGTCCGGGTCTTCCAGCATGGTCAGCAGGTGGAAGAGCGCGGTCGGCGCATTGCCGATCGCCACCAGCGCCCCCGCCAGATGCGGTCGCCACAGCTCCAGCGCGGCGGCGGAGCGGGTCGTGCCCATCTCCTTGGCCAGTGCGGGCACCGACGGATCGCGCAAGGTGCATATCACCGGATTGTCGGCGGGCAGCCGCGCGCGCGTGACGCCTTCGCTGACCATATGCGCGTCGCACAGGATCGCCGCGCCCGCCGCCAGCGCCTGCCGCCCCGCCGTCGCGAAGCCGCGCGAGAAGTGGATCGACGGCGCCAGTTCGACCAGCCCGGCGGCATGGATCATGCGGACCGCGACCGGCTCCTCCTCCGCATCGAAGCGGGCGAGCTCCGCCTCGGCGCGGATGATGGCGAAGGACTGGCGATAGATCGCCGCGCCATCGGTTTCGTAACTATAGGGCATCAACAGGCTCCGAGAAGCGCGACCGCCCGCTCGGGCGACAATCCGGTGTGAAGCGGTGCCGCCCCGGCGCGGGCGTGGCGGGCCAGATCGAAAGCCCCCTCGCGCCCGGTCAGCACCCAGTCCGCCGCCCGTGCCCGCGCGCAGCCCTTCGCGCAACCCGAGACGTGCAGACGCCCCTCGATCAGCGGCGCGAGGCGGGCGGCCAGATCGCGGGTCTCGACGCTCGCCTGCGGACAGGCTGGCGCGCCGACACAGGCGTCGACATGCAGGATCGGCGCATCGTCCAGCACCATGCCGGTGGCCGGTCGGGGAGCGAGGCCCTCCGCGATCAGCAGCCGCCACGGGGTCAGCCGAACGGCACAGCCATGACTGCGGACAAAGGCGGCCAGCGCCGATGCCCCGATCCGGCCAAACGGCAATCCATAAACCGCACCGACCGGATGGCCGCCCGGCCGCATCGGCGGGCCGCCCGTACCCGGCACCGCATCGCCGCTCGCCCAGTCGGGCAGATCGGCCACGTGGCGCGCCATCCGTCCGGCGGCGGCGCCCTCGCTCTCGACGAACCAGTGCGCCAGCCGGATCAGCGAATCGGCGGCGGTCCGGCGCGTAACGCGCATGCCCGCCGCCCGGCCATCGGCGCGCAGCAGCAAGTCCCCATCCGCCCCCCGCTCGATCCGGAAATCGGCGGGCGCTTCCATCAGCATCGGGGTCGGCCCCGCATCGATCGCAAAGCCGATCTTGCTCGGCAGATCGGGCAAGTCGGGCAGCCGCGCGCGCAACTCGGTCGCGATGCCGTGCGAATCGTCGCCCTCGCGCCAGTCGGGATTGATCAGGATCGCGCCCCGCGCCTCGCGCACCGGATCGGGATCGACCAGCCCCAGCGCGCGGAGCGCCTCGACCATCGGGGGCCAGCTCCGCTCGGTCGCGCCGCGCAGTTGCAGGTTCGCGCGGGCGGTCAGGTCGATCTGGCCATTGCCATGGGCGTTCGCGGCCTCGCACAGCCCCTCGACCTGATGCGCCTCCAGCCGGGCGAGCGGCGGGCGGACCCGGACCAACAGGCCGTCGCCCGCCATCATCGGCCGCCACGCATCGGGGCACCAGCCCTTGACCACGAACCCGCTCATGCCGCGCCGTCCAGCATCGCCAGCACCGAGTTGCGCCGCGTCCGCCACAGCCCCGCCGCATGAAGCGCCGCAAACCGCGCCTCCATCGCCGCCAGCGCCTGCGGGTTCGCCTGCGCCATGAAGTCGCGCACCTCGTCACGGGCCAGCGTCGCGTCCCAATACAAGTCGATCAGCGACGCAGGCACCACGTCCGCCAGATGCGCGAAGCTGCCCAGATGGTCGAGCGTCGCCGCGATCTCCGCCGCGCCGCGAAAGCCATGCGCCATCATTCCCGCCACCCAGCGCGGATGGGCGGCGCGGGCATGGACGGTGCGGGCGATCTCCTCGGCCAGCGTCCGCGCCCTGGGGCTGGCCGGATCGCGCGTGTCGAGATGATAGAGCGACGCCGCCCCCTCACCCAGCGCCGCCCGCGCCGCCGCGAAGCCCGCCTGATGCGCGGCATAGTCCGCCGCCAGCAGCAGGTCGCTTTCGGGGAGGTCATGGACATGGACAAAGGCCTGTGCCCCCGCCACCCGCGCGGCGATCCCGGCCGCGTCGCGCCGGTCGCCATCGTCGAGCGCGGTGGTGGAGGCGGCGAGCCAGCTTTGCCCCACCGCGATCCGCGCGGCCTCGTCATAGCCCGCCTCCGGGTCCAGCCCGATGCCATAACGGCCCGGCGCGGGGCCATAGACGCGCGGTGTCGCCTGCCCGACATAGGGGTTCCATTCGGGCTCTTCGTCACGCTGGCCGAGAGCCCGCACCGCCTGCCCGAACAATGCGACCAGATGCGGAAAGGCATCGCGGAACAGCCCCGACACGCGCAACGTCACATCGACGCGCGGCCGGTCGAAGCGCATCAGCGGCATCACCTCGAACCCCGTCACCCGTTCCGAGCGATGGTCCCATAGCGGCTCGACCCCGATCAGATGGAGCGCCATGGCGAATTCCTCGCCCGCGGTACGCATCGTCGCCGATCCCCAGAGATCGACGATCAGGGTGCGCAGGTGATCGCCCTCCTCCTGCATATGCCGCCGGACCAGTTCCTCGGCGAGCTTGACCCCTTGCGCCTGCGCGGCGCGGCTCGGCACCGCGCGCGGATCGATGGCATAGAGGTTGCGGCCCGTCGGCAACACATCGGCGCGGCCCCGGTAGGGCGAACCCGATGGCCCCGCCGCCACCCGTCGTCCGTCCAGCCCCGCCAGCAGCCCGGCCCGCTCGGCCGCGCCCTGTTCGCCGCGCCCGAAGACATGGAGCCCCTCGCCGAACTGGCTGTCCTTCACATCGCAGACAAAGGCGTCGATCCGGGCGAGCGGATCCTCCGCCCCCGCCAGCCCCAGCGTCTCGCCCAGCCCGACGCTGTCCGCCTCCTCCGCGATCAACCCGCGCAGCCGGTCGCGGCGCGCGGGGTCGAGGCCATCGGCATTGGCATATTCGTCGAGCAACGCTTCCAGCCGCCCCAGCCCCGCGCCCGTCTCCGCCTGGACCAGCGCCGGGGGGACATGGCCGAGGGTGACCGCGCCCAGCCGCCGCTTGGCCTGCGCCGCCTCGCCCGGATCGTTGACGATGAAGGGATAGAGGACCGGCCAGTCACGGGCCAGCGCCTCGGGCCAGCAGGCGTCTGACAGCGCGACCGCCTTGCCGGGCAGCCACTCCAACGTGCCATGCGCGCCGACATGGACCAGCGCGTCGATCGCTTGCGCGCGGAGCCAGAGATAGAAGGCGACATAGGCGTGGCGGGGACAGCGCGACAGGTCGTGATAATCCTCGCCCCGTGCGCTCGGTCGGCCGCGTTCGGGCTGGAGCGCGACGATCGCCTTGCCCAGCGCCAGCGCGGGGAAGTGGAAGGCGTCGCCCTCGACCAGCGGATCCTGCTCGACCGCGCCCCAGCTTTCGAACAGATCGGCGCGCAACGCTTCGGGTAATGTGGAAAGTGCGTCGTGATACGCCGCCACCGGCCATGCGATTCGGTTGGCGAGCAACGCGGCGGGCAAATCCGACGGGGCTTCCACATCATAACCGGCCTCGCGCAGATCGCCGAGGATGGCCTCGGTCGAGGCGAAACCGTCCAGCCCGACCGCATGCGCCGCCTGCCAGTCCTTGCCCGGATAGGTGGACAGCAGGATCGCCAGCCGACGCTCCGCCGCCGGGGTCGTGGCCAGCCTCGCCCAGCCCGCAACCTTGTCCGCCACGGCGGCGATCCGCGCGGGCTCGGCGCGGTGGAGACGCAGCGCGATGTCGAAATCGGGGTCGCGCTCGCCGGGTTGCTTGAAGCTGATGACCCCTGCGAACAGCCGTCCGTCGATCTCGGGCAGGACGACGTGCATGGCGAGGTCGGCGGGCGACAGGCCCCGCGCCGAACCCGCCCAACCCTCGCGGTCGCTGGTCGCGAGCGCGATCTGGAACACCGGCACGCCCGCCCCGTCGAGCGGCGTGGTGTCGTCCTCGCCGCGTGCGGAGAAGGCGGTGGCATTGACGATCGCGGCGGGGGTGAGCGCCTTCACCCAGCGCGCGATCCACGGGCCTGCGCCTTCGGCTTTCAGCGAGGGGACGAACAGCGCCACAGGGTCGAAGCCGCGTTCGGTCAGGGCGGCGTGGAGGGCGGCGATGGGTTCCAGATCGGCGGAGGCGAGATAGGCGCGGTAGAAGGTGATGAGGACGCGGGGGCGGGTGACGTTGGTCAGTGCGGTTGCAGGGCAACTCAGACCTTCCGGCGACCAGCCTCCAACGCTTGGCATCTTAAAGCCCCTCTCCCGGCAGGGGGAGGGGTTGGGGAGGGGCAATGCCGCAAGCGACGTCGTTTGTGGATAGGGCCCTCCCCCATCCCCTCCCGCCTGCGGGAGGGGCGTGCCCGGGGCAGTCGTGTCGAGCGAAAGCCACTCTCCCGGCAGGGGGAGGGGTTGGGGAGGGGCAAGGGCCACAGGCGACGCCACCGCCGACAAAGCGCCCAAAACCATCGCCGCCGCCTCCGCCCCTCCGGCATCGCACAGCGCCGTCAGCCGCCGCGCCACCGCCTCACCCACGGTGGACGCCGCCATCAACCGCCGGTCCTCCCGCCCATCCGCCGCCAGCACCGCCAGCGCGATGCCGCGCTCGCGCGCCAGCCGCTCGACTTCGCGCAGGCCATATTCCCAGTACGCCGCCCCGCCAATCAGCCGGATCAGGATCGCCTTCGCATGCGCCAGCGTCTGTTCGACATAGGTGTCGACCGACAGGGGATGGACCAGCGCCGCCAGATTGGCGAGCCGCAGCGACCAGGGAAATCCCCCTGCCCGCCAGCCCGCCGCAAAGGCGCTCAGGTCGCTGTCGGAAAAGGACAGCACCACCACGTCACCGGGGCGTTGCCCCAGATCCTGCGGAACCGCCTGTTCCTCCAGCCCATGGCTCTCGCGAAAGACGAGATGCACGCGCCTAGCCCTTCAGCACGCCCTCGATCGCGGCACGGTCGATCCGGTCATGCTCGGCGATGACGACCAGCCGGGTGCCGCGCGGCTCGCCCGCGCCCCAGGGACGGTCGTAGCTGGTGCGCACCCGGCGGCCGACCGCCTGGACCAGCAGCCGCATCGGCTTGCCCGCGACCGCCGCATAACCCTTTACGCGCAGGATATCCTGCTGCTCGGCGAGCGTGACGATGCGCGCGGCGATCGCCTCGGGGCTCTCCACCTCGCCCAGCATCACCGAGAGGCTGTCGAAATCGTCATGCTCGTGATCGTCCGCGCCGTCATGGTGCGAGGGGCGCGCGGCGATGTCGTCCTCGGCGGCGGCCTCCAGGCCCAGCACGATCTCGGCCGAGACGATGCCGTCGACCGCCTCGACCATGGGCAGCGGGCGCGGGGCCTCGGCGGCGATGATCGCGCGCGCCTTGGCGACGCCCTCCACCCCGGCCAGATCGGCCTTGGTCAGCAGGACAAGGTCGGCGCACGCCAGTTGATCCTCGAACACCTCGGACAACGGGGTTTCATGGTCCAGGCTGGGGTCGGCGGCGCGCTGCGCCTCGACCGCATCGAGATCGGGGGCGAAGCGGCCCGCCGCGACGGCCTCGGCATCGGCCAGCGCCACCACGCCGTCGACGGTGATGCGCGAGCGGATGGCGGGCCAGTCGAACGCCTTGAGCAGCGGCTTGGGCAGCGCGAGCCCCGAGGTCTCGATCAGGATGTGATCGGGACGCGGCTCCATCGCCAGCAGCTTTTCGACCGTCGGGATGAAGTCGTCGGCGACGGTGCAGCAGATGCAGCCATTGGCCAGCTCGACGATATTCTCCGCCGGGCAGTCGGGGATGGCACAGCTTTGCAGGATGTCGCCATCGACGCCCAAAGTGCCGAATTCGTTGACGACGACCGCCAGACGACGACCGCCCGCATGGCGGATCAGGTGGCTGATGAGCGTGGTCTTGCCGGCGCCCAGAAAGCCGGTGACGATGGTGACGGGGACCTTGCTGAGGTCACGCATGCTATTTCTCCGACGCGCCGGACGAGCGAGCGCGGACACGGGACCGATCGCCGGAGCGGTGACGGACGGGCGCTGTCGAATGCGTCCGCCCCGCGTGTCGGCGACCGATGCGGCCCCGGCCGCATGGCTTCGTCGCTCCCCGACGGAGAACCGTGCCCCGACCACCCCCTGGGTCCAGGCAAGAGCGACCATGACGCCGGCAGGTCTCCTGGCTCGCGGGTCAAAGCGAGCGGATGCGCCTTCCCGGATCGCTCCAGTGGCCGTGCCTCCGATGGGGCACCAGCATCGCTCGCTCGCCGCTTACAGTTGCAGGGACAGCCGGGGATTTGCACCCCATTCCCGTTTCAAAGCCCCAAGGGGCACCGGCGCGATCTTCGGAGCGTTTCGGCCCCGATGTGCGGCATTTATCCCGCCGCGCCGGGCTTGGCAATTCGCGCCTCCATCGCGGCGAACCCGCGCCAGCGATAGAGGAGGAAACTCGCCCCCCAGCAGATCACGAACAGCCCGACGATGGCGAAGCCCAGCACGTTGAAATGCTCTGACAGCGCCCCCGCATAGCGGAACGGCCCCGCCGTCCAGCCGAACCGCTCGGCGAGCAACGCGGTCGCCTGGATGCCGCCGATCACCAGCGCGACCAGCGCCGAGACCAGGGTGATCGTCATATTATAGTAGAGCTTGCGAAGCGGATGGACGAACGCCCATTCGTACGCGCCCAGCATCACCAGCCCATCGGCGGTGTCGATCAGCGCCATGCCCACCGCGAATAATATGGGGAAGACCAGGATCGTACCGAGCGATATGCCGTCGGCGGCGTGTGCGCCCGAAAGGCCCAAAATCGCGACCTCGGTCGCGGTGTCGAAACCCAGCCCGAACAGGAAGCCGAGCGGCGCCATGTGCCAGCTGCGGCGGATCAACCGGAACAGCGGACGGAAGAGGCGCGACAACGGCCCCTGCCCCGAAAACATCATCGCAGCATCCGCCTCCGCCATCGGCTCACCGCGCGCGACCCGGCGGAACCGGGTCCAGACATCGCGCAGGATGATGAGGTTCATGATCGCGATGGCGAACAGGAAACTCGCCGAGACGATGGTGGCGATGGTCCCGCCGCTCTGCCCGAACGCCTCGAAGTCGGACAGGGTGCTGGCGGCGAGCGCGACCGTGGTCGCCGCGATCAGGACGATGGCGGAATGGCCGATCGCGAACCACAGCCCGACCGCGATGGGTCGCTGCCCGTCCTGCATCAGCTTGCGGGTGACATTGTCGATGGCGGCGATGTGGTCGGCATCGACCGCATGGCGCAGCCCCAGGCTATAGGCGAGCAAAGCGGTGCCGAGCATCAGGCTGTTGCCCGCGAAGACGCTCAGCGCCCAGCCCCAGACGGCGATATTGACGAAGACCAGCGCGCCCATCAGCAGCGCGACCCGCTTCTTCAGCGGCAACCGGGCGCGCGGCGCTCCGGCATGATGGTAGGACATGGGTGATACCCCCGGCGTCATTGCGACAAGGGCCGAACTCCGCTGTCGCGGTCACCACCCCACCCCACGGACGCACGCCGGGCGGGATGGCCGATTCGTCTCGGCCGATGGGCGTCGCTCGCATGATACAATATATCCAGCCGGTGACCATCCCCTGGATCGCGGCAAGAGCGACTCGCACTGGCAGGTCTCCTGGCTTGCGGGTCGAAGCGCACGCGACACGGCCTTCCCGGATGGCTCCAGTGGCTGTCCCCTGTCGCAGGGACCGGCGTCGCTCGCTCACCGCTTACAGTTGCAGGGACAGCTGGGGATCTTCACCCCATTCCCGTTTCAAGCCCCGAGGGGCACCGGCGCGATTGACCGGCGGTCGGGCTGAAAGCCGTTGCCGGTCGGCACGGGGATAGTCTGCGGCGGGTGGAGGCGCAAACCGCTTTATCGGGCCGGACGCGCGGCTTAATCCGGATCACATGGTGGATGTGAGAAGATGGCGCCGCTGGGCGCCGGCGGCGGCGTGCCTGGTCGCGGCGTGTTCGGGCGGGAATTACCGGCCGGTCAGCGATTATCCGGTGCGGATCGGCAAGCCCTATACGGTGCGCGGCGTCACCTATGTGCCCGCCGAGGACGCGACCTATGACATGCTGGGCTATGCGAGCTGGTATGGCAACGAATCGGGCAAGCGCACCGCGAATGGCGAGCGTTTCCGCCCCGGCTGGGCGACGGCGGCGCACACCACCCTGCCGCTGCCCAGCTATGTCGAGGTGACGGCGCTGGACACGGGGCGGCGGATCATCGTGCGGGTCAATGATCGCGGGCCGTTCGCGGGATCGTCGCGGATCATCGACCTGTCGCGCGGTGCCGCCGAACAGCTCGGCCTGCGCGCGGTCGGCAAGGCGGCAGTACGGGTGCGGCGGGTGGAGCCGGACGAGAAGGACCGCGAACGCCTGCGCCACGGCAAGGCGGCGCGGCCATTGCCGCCGGTATCGGATGCTGTGCGGGCGAATCTGCTGTCGCAGATCGCGGCGGCGGGCATGACGGTGCGGTAAATGTCGTCATCCCGGCGATGAGGGCCGCCAAGGGCCCTCGCCTCCGCCGGGGCGAGGATCGGCATATCGCCCATAACGAAAGAGCGGGCTTTCGCCCGCTCCGCCGTCATCCGCCAATGTTGGAAGAAGATTGGTCGGGGCGACAGGATTCGAACCTGCGACCCCCACACCCCCAGTGTGATGCGCTACCAGGCTGCGCTACGCCCCGACCGAGCGGCGGCCTCTAGGCGGGTTTTCCGAAGGATGCAAGCCTTGATGTGAAGATAGTGCGCACCCCACATCCGGCGCTCCATTGCGCCTGTTCGCCTGCGATGGTAGCGGGCAGGCTATCCGACATGGGGGCTGGTCGATCGTTCGCGGTCGGCGGGTACCCGTGCCCATTCAGCATAGACGGGTCCGAATGTTCATTCCCTTCACCGCCCCAGTCGCCGCGATGGCTGCCGCCACCGGGGCCACCGCATCGAGCGGCGCCGCCTCGTTCCTCAGCCTGGCGCCGCTGCTCCTCGTCTTCGTGGTCTTCTATTTCCTGATGATCCGCCCGCAACAGCGCCGCATGAAGACGCTGCAAGCCTCGATCGAGGGGGTCAAGAAGGGCGATCAGGTCACCACGGCGGGCGGCATCGTCGGCAAGGTGACCCGCGTCGAGGACCAGCTGGTCGAGGTCGAGATCGCCCCGAACGTCCGCGTCCGGGTGGTCAAGGCGACGTTGACCGACGTGGTCAATCCGAACGCCAAGCCCGCGAACGACTGACCCGATGCTGGATTTCCCCCGCTGGAAGGTCGCTTCCATCGTCGCGCTGCTGGCGGCCCTGTGCCTGCTGGCGATCCCGAGCTTTCTGCCCGAGAGCGTCACCAACACCTGGGGTTCGATTCCGCACCCGCGCGTGAACAAGGGCCTCGATCTGGCGGGCGGCAGCTATCTGCTGCTGGAGGCGGACACCGCCGACCTGGCCAATTCGCGGCTGGAGACGATGCGCGACCAGGTGGCGGCGGAGATGCGGCGCGGCAATCCGCGCATCGAGATCGGCGACATCTCGGTCCGCGGCGGACAGCTCAGCTTCATGCTGCGCGATCCGACTCAGGTCGATGCGGCGCGTGAGCGGCTGCTGTCGATCACCGGCGGCGGGGCGGGCATGACCGGCCAGCGCGAATGGGACATCCAGGTCGTCGACACCTCGCGCTTCGTGCTGAAGCCGACCCAGGCGGGCCTGACCCAGGCGGTCGACACCGCGATGAAGACCGCGACCGAGGTCGTGCGTCGCCGCATCGACGCGCTGGGCACCAAGGAGCCCACCATCCTTCAGCAGGGCTCGAACCGCATCGTGGTGCAGGTGCCGGGGCTTCAGGATCCGCAGCAACTCAAGGACCTGATCGGCAAGACCGCCAAGCTGGAGTTCAAGCTGGTCGACACGACCGCCAACCCGGCCGAGGTGGTCAAGGGCAACGCCCCCGCCGGCAGCCAGGTCCTGCCCTATCCGGGTAATCCGCTGGGCGCGCCGGTGATCGCGGTAAAGCGGCCGGTCATCATCTCGGGCGACCAGCTGATCGACGCGCAGCAGACCTTCGACCAGCAGACCAACGCGCCGCAGGTGGCGATCACCTTCGACGCGCAGGGCGGTCGCAAGTTCGCGCGGATCACGCAGGAAAATACCGGCAAGCCGTTCGCTATCATCCTCGATGGCCAGGTGCTGTCGGCGCCCAATATCAACGAACCGATCCTGGGCGGTCGCGCCCAGATCATGGGCAACTTCACCGTCGACACCGCCAACCAGCTGGCGATCTCGCTGCGTTCGGGCAAGCTGCCGATCGATCTGAAGGTCGTCGAGGAACGCACCGTCGGCCCCGATCTGGGCGCCGATTCGATCCGCGCCGGTATCCTGGCCTCGGCGATCGCGGCGGTCGCCGTCATCGTCTTCATGACCGTCACCTATGGCCGGTTCGGCATCTATGCGAACATCGCGGTCGTCATCAACGTGCTGGTCATCCTGGCGGTCATGGCGATGCTGAACGCGACGCTGACCCTGCCGGGTATCGCGGGCTTCATCCTGACCATCGGCACCGCGGTCGACGCCAACGTGCTGATCAACGAGCGTATCCGCGAGGAACGCAGGCGCGGGCGAAGCGTCATCCAGTCGGTCGAGCTGGGCTATAAGGAAGCCAGCCGCACCATCTTCGAGGCGAACGTGACCCACGCCATTTCGGGCGTCATCATGCTCGTGCTGGGCTCGGGCCCGGTCAAGGGCTTCGCGGTCGTGCTGCTGATCGGCATCGTGACCAGCGTGTTCACGGCCGTTACCTTCACGCGGATGCTCGTGGCGCTGTGGTTGCGCCGCGAAAAGCCCAAGACCATCAATATTTGAGGCAGGAGAACAGATCATGCGCCTCCTGAAACTCGTCCCCGACAACACGAACATCGACTTCGTCCGCCTGCGCGGCTGGGCGTTCGGGCTGACGCTCGCGCTCACCCTGCTGGCGGTCGGCGTGACGTTCGCCAGGGGTCTCAATCTGGGCGTCGACTTTGTCGGCGGCCTGATGATCGAGGAGAAATTCCCCACCCCGCCCTCGGCCGACCGCGTGCGTTCGGTCATCGACGGGCTGGGCGTCGGCGAAGCCAATATCCAGACGGTCGGCGACGGCCGGACCATCAGCATCCGCCTGCCCGCCCCGGCCTCCAACGACGAAGGCGCGACCAACGCCGTCGTCCACAAGGTCGAGACCGCGCTGGGCCAGCAATTCCCCGGTGCGACCTTCAGCCGTTACGACACGGTGTCGGGCAAGGTGTCGGGCGAGCTGATCAAGCACGGCGTGCTGGCCGTCGTCCTGGCGATCCTGGGCATCGGCCTGTTCGCCATCTTCCGCTTCGAATGGCAGTTCGGCGTGTCGACCATCGTCGCCATCGTCCACGACCTTCTCGTCACGCTGGGCTTCTTCGCGATCACCCGGTTCGAGCTGGACCTGACGATCATCGCGGCGTTCCTGACCATCATCGGCTATTCGATCAACGACAAGATCGTGATCGACGACCGTATCCGCGAGAATATGCGCCGCTATCGCAAGATGGACATGCGCGAGATCATCAACCTGTCGGTGAACGAGACGCTGCCGCGCACGGTGATGACCTCGGTCACGATCCTGCTGGCGCTGATCGCGCTGCTGCTGCTGGGCGGCCATGTGCTGCGCGGCTTCACTGCGGCGATGATCCTGGGCATCGTGGTCGGCACCTATTCGTCGATCTACGTCTCGTCCTCGCTGCTCATCACGCTGGGCCTGCGCGCCGAGCCGAACCGCGAAAAGCCGGGCACGACCGACAAGCGCAGCATCGCCGACGCCGAGCGCATCACCCCGCGAGAGGGGTGAGCCGGGCGCATGAGCGACTCGATCCGAATCACCCGCGATCCGACCGCCCCCGGCCCGATCGTCCGTGGCTTTGCCGCCACGGGCTTCCGGGTCGGGGAGATCGCCTACCCTTCGCTGCTGCTCTCGCCCGACTGGCATGAGCCGTGGAGCCCGCCGCCCTTCGAGGCGCTGGATGCCCAGGCGGTGGCGTCGCTGATCGACGAAGCGCCGGAATTCCTGTTGCTTGGCACCGGCGCGACGCTGCGCCGCGCGCCGCGTGCGCTGATCGAGGCGCTGGAGGCGCGCGGACTGGGCGTCGAGGCGATGGACAGCCGTGCCGCCGCGCGCGCCTGGGGCGTGCTGCGCTCCGAGGGGCGCAAGATCGTCGCCGCGCTCTACCCGCTCGACGCCTGACCGGCCGCCTGGCGGCGCGCGACCAGCCCCGCCAGATGCGAGTGAAGCGCCGCGGCATTGGCGGCCCAGGTAAAGTCGCGCACCGCCGCGCGCACCGTCCAGGGGTCGGGCGCCTGCTCCAGCACATCGCGGATCGCATCCGCAAAGGCTTCGGCCTCGGGCGCGATGATTCGCCCCGCCGTGCGGCTGGTCACCACATCGCCCGCCCCGCCCGCCGGCGTGATGACGATGGGCGTCCCGCAGGCGAGCGATTCGACCCAGGCATTGGCAAGCCCCTCGGATGCCGAGGCCAGCGCCATCACATTGGCCGCCCCCAGCAGCGGCGGCAACGCCTGGTGCGGGATGCCGCCGACCAGCTGCACCCGCTCGCCCATGCCCAGCCGGGCGACCTGTGCGGCGAGCGCGTCACGCTCCGGCCCCTCCCCCACGATCAACAGCTCGACGCCGGGCAGCCGGGCGACCGCATCGATCACCACATGATGCCCCTTGCGGGGGATCAGCGCGCCCAGCGAGACGACCAGCGGCCCCCGGATTCCCAGCGCCTGTTTCGCGGCGGGCCGGTCGATCGGCTGGAAGATCGCCTGGTCGACGCCGGTATGATGGACCCGTATCCGTTGTCGCGCCACGCCGAGTGCGGCGACGTCGTCGGCCATCGCATCGCTGACCGCCAACAGCCCGTCCGCCCGCGCCGCCGCCCTGGCGACCTGATGGCGGGTGGCCGGGGCCCGCCCCCAATGATGGATGTCCGCGCCGCGCGCCTTGATCGAGACCGGCACGCCATAGCGCCGCCCCAGCGCCACCGCCGCCGGGCCATCGGGAAAGAAGAAGGAGGCATCGATCACGTCGAAACGCTGCTCCTCCCACAGCCGGTCGAGCAGCGGGCACAGCGCCCGGACCAGCGCGGCGACATGGAACCGCCCGCCCGTCCCCGGCAGCGTCACGAAGCGCGGCCGGGCGACCGACAGCCCATGCCATGTCTCCGCCACCGGCAGCCCGGCCTGCGCCCGGAACCGGGCGGCGCGCGCCAGCGGCCAGACCGGCAAGCCGATCGGCGCGACCACGCGCACCGAAACACCGGGCCGCTGCGCCAGCGCCGCCGTCTGCCGCTCGACGAAAATGCCGAAATTGGGGCGGGTGGCATCGGGAAACAGGCTCGACAGGGTCAGGACGTTCAGCATCAATCCTTCAACTCCGGTCGGCGCGCCCACGATGCGCGACGCTCATCCTAGCCCGGAAACGGGTGGTGGCAAAAACCATGACCGCGAAAGATGATGGACATGCGATCATCTTGCGCGATCAAATACCCATCCTGACTCGCCACAGTTAAGAATTGTTCATCAACGCGACAGATCGTCCCTGACACAGTTACGGCCATGGGCTATCCAGTCCAGACCAACAGGGTGGGACATTTCATGACGCGATTCGGACGTTTGGGCACGATGCTGGCCCTGGCCGCGACGCTGGCGGGCTGTGGCGGCGATGGCGGGTCGAACACGATCACCCCTTCGGGCGGGGGCGGCTCGGGAAGCGGCTCGAGCGGCACCGCGACGAACGGCTGCTCGCTGCGCAACCGACAGAACTGGGTCGCGGCGCAGATGAACGAATGGTATCTCTTCCCCGAGACGCTGCCCGCCAGCCTCGACCCGACCCCCTATTCCACCGTCAGCGACTATATCGACGCGCTGACCGCGACCGCACGGGCGCAGCGCAAGGATCGCTATTTCACCTACATCACCTCCATCAAGGAGGAGGATGCCTATTATAATTCGGGTGCGGATGCGGGCTTCGGCTTCCGCCTGACCGCCGACGCCTCGCAGACCAGGCTGATGGTCGCCGAATCGTTCGAAAGCGGCGCCGCGCTGGCCGCCGGAATCGATCGCGGGACCGAGATTCGCGGCATCGGCACCACGACCGCCAATATCCAGTCGATCGCCGACATCGTTCGCGCCGATCCGAACAACGGCCTGTCCAACGCGCTTGGTCCCGATACGGCGGGCACCAGCCGCGTGCTCCAGGTCGCCGACAGCTCGGGCAATGTCCGCACCGTCACGCTGACCAAGTCGGCCTTCACCCTCCAGCCGGTGTCGCCCAATTACGGCACCCAGGTCATCGTCGAGAACGGCCAGCGTTACGGCTATATCAATCTGCGCACCTTCATCAGCACCGCCGATCCGCAGCTGCGCGCCGCCTTCGCCACCTTCAAGCAGCAGGGCATCACCCAGGTCGTCGTCGACCTGCGCTATAATGGCGGCGGTGCGATCACCATCGCCGACCTGTTCAACAACCTGCTGGGCGGCAATCGCCAGACGTCGGACGTGATGGGCTATACCGCCTTCCGCGCCAGCAAGGCGTCGAACAACACCACCACCTATTTCGCCCCCCAGGCCGAATCGATCGTGCCGACCCGGCTCGCCTTCATCGGCACGGGCGGCACCGCCTCGGCCAGCGAATTGGTGGTGAACCGGACGCTGCCCTATATGGGGTCGAACACCGGGCTGATCGGCGCCAACACCTATGGCAAGCCGGTGGGCCAGATCGCGCTCGACAAGAGCGAGTGCGACGACCGGCTGCGCGTCATCGCCATCTCGGTCCAGAACGCCAATCAGCAGGGCGGCTATTATAACGGCCTGGCCAGCGTCGTGCCTGCCAGTTGCAAGGCGGGCGACGACCTGACCCGCAAGATGGGCGACCCGCAGGAGGCCTCGACCCGCGCCGCGCTGGACTTCCTCCAGGGCAAGACCTGCACTCCGATCAGCGCCTCGACCGCGACGGCGCAATCGCTGTCGGGCGGCGCGCGCAAGCTGCTCCAGCCCGAACGCCCCTCGGTCGCGCAGCGCGACGTGCCGGGCCTGTTCTGATACGAAAACGCCCCTCCGGCCAGGCGGCGGGAGGGGCGCTTTTCCGTCCGGGACCTCCGGCTTACAGCCGCTGCGTCCCCGCATAGGCGAACAGCGCATCGCCGTCGCCCGACAGCGTCACCGTCTCGGCGCCGGTGACGGTCAGGCACTGGCCCGCCTGGAACGCGACGCCCGCGACCTCGCCCGATCCGGTGATCGGGATCAGCCAGGCCGTCCGCCCCTCGGGCAGCGCCACGGCATGCTCGCCCGCCGCCCAGCGTTCCAGCACGAATTTCGGCCCCTCGACCAGGATATCACGCCCCTCGCCCGCCGGCCCCGGCGAGACGATCGGCTGATAGGGGGTCAGATGCGCGACATCGACCCCGTCCTCCAGATGCAGCTCGCGGTCGCTGCCATAGTCGTAGAGGCGGTAGGTGGTCTCGCTGTTCTGCTGCACCTCGATCACGGTCAGCCCGGCGCCGATCGCATGGATGGTGCCCGACGGCGCGTAATAGAAATCGCCCTCCTTGACCGGCACCCAGTCGAGATCGGCCTCGACCGAGCCGTCGCGGGCGTCCGCGCGCAGCTGTTCCTTGGTCATCGGCGCCTTGGGGCCCAGCGCGATGGTCGAATCGGGTTCGGCGGTCAGGATAGTCCAGCATTCGTCCTTGCCGCGCGGCAGGCCACGGGCATGAGCCTGTTCGTCGTCGGGATGGACCTGGACCGACAGCTTCTCGCTGGTGAACAGATATTTGATGAGCAGGTCGGGCGAGGTGTCGCCCGGCGCCTGGAACCAGACCTCGCCGATCGGCGCGCCGTCGGCGGGCGCATCCTCGAAGCCGGGATACAGGGTATGGCGGCCCCAGGGCTTTTCGACGCGGTGGGTATGGAGCAGCGTGGCGGGCATGGGTCTATCTTCCTTCCGATCGGGCGACGGGAAAACCGTCGGCGCCATGGGCCGTTCCGCCCTGCCCCGCCCATGCCGCGACCCATATGTCAATGGCAAGCCGCGTCGTTTCGCATCCGTCGCAGACGCATGTGCGGAAGGACTGTTCCCCGCCGTCCGGCTGCGCTAAGGACATGCGCGATGCGTAACCCCCGTTCCCGTGCGCTGTCGCTGGCGCTCATCGCCGCTCTCGCCCTTCCGATCGCGGGTTGCGCCCGCAACCGTACCCGCACCGACCTGCCTTATGTCGCGCGCGACGTCGGCACGCTCTATACCGCCGCCAAGAACCGGCTGGATCAGGGCCGCTACAAGGAGGCCGCGCTGCTGTTCGACGAGGTGGAGCGTCAGCACCCCTATTCGATCTGGGCCCGCCGCGCGCAGCTGATGAGCGCGTTCAGCTATTATCTGGGCCGCGACTATACCCAGTCGATCCAGTCGGCGCAGCGTTTCATCTCGGTCCATCCCGGCAATCGCGACGCGCCCTATGCCTATTATCTGATCGCGCTCGGCTATTATGAGCAGATCCAGGACGTCACCCGCGACCAGAAGATCACCCGCCAGGCGCTCGACGCGCTGGGCGAGCTGATGCGCCGCTATCCCAATTCGCGCTACGCGGCCGATGCGCGGCTGAAGGTCGATCTGGTCAACGATCACCTGGCGGGCAAGGAAATGGAGATCGGCCGCTTCTACGAGGACCGCCACCAGTGGCTGGCCGCGTCGATGCGCTTCCGCACCGTGGTCGACAAATACCAGACGACCAGCCACACGCCCGAGGCGCTGCTGCGGCTGACCGAGACCTATCTGGCGCTGGGCGTGCGTCCCGAGGCGGAGCGGGCCGCCGCCGTGCTGGGCGCCAATTATCCGGGTAGCGACTGGTATAACCGCGCGTACAAGCTGATGCGCGAATATCCGGTCGAGACGATCCCGCCGATCCAGCCGGGCCAGCCCGTGGTGCCGCAGGGCACGCCGGGTTCGGTCAATGTCACCCTGCCGGGCAGCACGGGCAACGCCACCCCCAGCGCCGCTGCACCGGGCCGCCCGACCCCGACGGGCAACAACAGCTCGCCGACCGGCTAAGCCTTTTTCCTCCCCTGCAAGGGGAGATGGCAGGCCGCTGGCCTGACGGGAGGGGTGTGGCGCGCTCGACAGGGCGCCCCCCTCCGTCAGCTTCGCTGCCCCCCTCCTCCCGCAGGGGAGGAAGGCCATGTATCGCGCCCCACCCGAACAAATCGGGATCATTTTCGCGCAGGGGGGATAACATCGCGCGGCATTTGGCTTTATATCGCGCCCCATGCTGACCGCGCTGTCCATCCGTGATGTCGTGCTGATCGAGGCGCTCGACCTCGATTTCGGCCAAGGCCTGGGCGTCCTGACGGGCGAGACGGGCGCCGGCAAATCCATCCTGCTCGACGCGCTGGGCCTGGCCCTTGGCGGGCGCGGCGACAGCGGCCTTGTCCGCCATGGCGCGGGCCAGGCGATCGTCACCGCCAGCTTCGAGCCCCCCGCCCCCGACAGCCGCCTCGCCACGATCCTCGACGATGCGGGCATCGCGGTCGAGCCGGGCGAACCGCTGATCGTCCGCCGCCAGGTCAAGGCCGATGGCGGCAGCCGGGGCTTCGTCAACAGCCAGCCCGCCTCCGCCGCGCTGCTGCGCGAGATCGCGCCCTTCCTGGTCGAGATCCACGGCCAGCATGACGATCGCGGGCTGCTGAACCCGCGCGGCCACCGGATGATGCTCGACAGTTTCGGGCGGATCGACACCGGCGCGGTCGCCGCCGCCTGGACGAAGCTGCGCGAGGCGGAGACGGCACTGGCCACCGCGCGCGAGGAGATCGAGACGGCGGCGCGCGACCGCGAATGGCTGGAACATGCGGTCGCCGAACTCACCAAGCTCGCCCCCGAACCGGGCGAGGAGGAATCGCTGGCCGACCGGCGGCGCACCATGCAGCGTTCGGAAAAGATCGCGGGCGAACTGTCCGCGATCGAGGACCATTTGCAGGGCTCCGACGGCGCGCTGGCGGGACTTCGCCAGGCGGCCCGCGTGCTGGAACGGATCGGCGAGGATCACCCCGCACTGGCCGAGGCGCTGGCGGCCATCGACCGCGCGGTGATCGAGGCGTCGCTGGCCGAGGAGCGGCTGGCCGATGCGCATCGCGAACTCGCCTATGATCCCCGCGCGCTGGAGGAGGACGAGGCCCGGCTGTTCGAACTGCGCGGCATGGCGCGCAAGCACCGGGTTCAGCCCGACGACCTGGCCGAACTGACCGAACAGCTGCGCGGGCGGCTGGAGCGGCTGGATGCGGGCGAAGAGGGGATCGGTCGGCTGGAGGCCGCCGTCGCAACCGCGCGCGCGTCCTATGACAAGGCCGCGGCCCAGATTTCCAAGGCGCGCACCGCCGCCGCCGAACGGCTGGATCAGGCGGTGAAGAGCGAACTCGCCCCGCTCAAACTGGACGCCGCGCGGTTCCGCACCGTGGTCGCCACCGTCGAGCCGTCCGGCTGGTCGGCGGCGGGCAAGGACCGGGTCGAGTTCGAGATCTCGACCAACCCCGGCGCGCCCTTCGCCCCGCTGATGAAGATCGCCAGCGGCGGCGAATTGTCGCGCTTCATCCTGGCGCTGAAGGTCGCGCTGGCCGAGGAAGGCGGCGCGACGACGATGATCTTCGACGAGATTGATCGCGGCGTCGGCGGCGCGGTCGCCTCCGCGATCGGCGACCGGCTGCACCGGCTGGCGCGGCGGACCCAGTTGCTGGTCGTGACCCACAGCCCGCAGGTGGCGGCGCGCGGCGCGGCGCATCTGCTGATCGCCAAGAGCCATGACGGCACCGTCACCCGCACCGGGGTCCGCGCCTTGAGCGAAGCGGAACGGCGCGAGGAGATTGCCCGGATGCTGTCGGGCGCGACGATCACCGACGAAGCCCGCGCCCAGGCCGACCGACTGCTCGAAACGCTGTAGGGCGACGCCAATTCGATTTTATATTTGATACCGATCCGGTATGGAGGCGATGCGTTCGATCCTTGCGCACGCCTTGAACGGATTCATCGCATGTCTGTCCCCCTGCCTTTGACGCCCGCTCCGCCCAGTGCAAACGATATGACGGCATTGGTGGCGGGAATGCGTTCCTGCCTGGCGCTGGCGGATCGACTCGACCTGCCGATGGTCGGCATCCATCTGGAACAGGCCCGGTCATGGCTGATCGCCCATGGCTATGACGAGGCATAGCGCCATCCCCAAGATACGCCCGTTCCTCGCGACGCCGGACTGACGTCATCGCGGTCTTGATCCCCCGGCGGGGGGTGGACTAGCACGGCGGCGTGACTGCCCTCCCCGCCCTGCCGCAAACCGATCTCGAAGCCGCCGCCGATCTGGAGGCGCTCGCCCGCGAAATCGCGCATCATAACCGCCTCTATCACACCGAGGACGCGCCCGAGATTTCGGACGCCGACTATGACGCGCTGGTCCGCCGCAACGCCGCGATCGAGGCGGCCTTCCCCCATCTCGTCCGCAGCGACTCGCCCAGCGTCCAGGTCGGCGCCGCCCCCGCCGCGCATCTGGCCAAGGTCGCGCATGCCCGGCCGATGACCAGCCTCGACAATGCCTTCACCGACGAGGAGGTCGAGGAATTTGTCGGCCGCGTCCGCCGCTATCTGAAGCTGCCCGACGACGCGCCCGTCACGCTGACCGCCGAGCCCAAGATCGACGGCCTGTCCTGCTCGCTGCGCTATGTCGACGGACGGCTGGTCCAGGCGCTGACCCGCGGCGACGGCGCGATCGGCGAGGACGTGACCGAGAATGTCCGCACCATCGCCGACATACCCCAGACCATTCCCGCGCCGGGCGTGTTCGAGGTGCGCGGCGAGGTCTATATGAGCAAGGCCGATTTTGCCGCGCTCAATGCGAAGCTGGCGCAGGAGGCGGCCGAGACGGGCAAGGAGGCGCGCCAGTTCGCCAATCCGCGCAACGCCGCCGCCGGTTCGCTGCGCCAGAAGAACCCCGCGATCACGGCGGGCCGCCCCTTGCGCTTCCTGGCGCATGGCTGGGGCGAGGCGAGCGAGGTCGCGGTCGACAGCCAGTTCGACATGGTCGAGACCTGGCGCCGCTGGGGCTTTCCCATCGCCGACGCCTTTGCCCGCGTGCCCGATGCCGCCGCCGCGCTGGCCATCTATCGCACGATCGAGGCGCAGCGCGCCGACCTGCCCTTCGACATCGACGGCGTGGTCTACAAGGTCGACCGGCTCGACTGGCAGGCGCGGCTCGGCATCGTCGGGCGCACCCCCCGCTGGGCGATCGCGCACAAATTCCCCGCCGAGCGCGCGCAGACCACGCTGGAGCGGATCGACATCCAGGTCGGCCGCACCGGCGCGCTGACCCCGGTCGCGCGGCTGGAGCCGGTGACGGTCGGCGGCGTGGTCGTGACCAATGCGACGCTGCACAATGCCGACGAGATCGAGCGGCTGGGGGTGCGCCCCGGCGACCGAGTCGTCCTGCAACGCGCGGGCGACGTCATCCCGCAGATCGTCGAGAACCTGACCCGCGACGTGGCCCGCGAGCCCTTCGTCTTCCCCGACCACTGCCCCGAATGCGGCAGCCTGGCGACTCGCGAGGAGGGCGAGGTCGTCATCCGCTGCACCGGCGGGCTGATCTGCCCGGCGCAGCGCGTCGAACGCCTGATCCATTTCGTGTCGCGCCATGCTTTCGACATCACCGGGCTCGGCCTGGTGCGGATCGAGGATTTCTTCCGCGACGGCCTGATCGCCTCGCCCGCCGACATCTTCCGGCTGCACCGGCACCGCGAGGCGCTGATCGCGCGCGAGCGCATGTCCGAACTGGTGGTCGACAAGCTGCTGGCGGCGATCGACGCGCGGCGTGACATATCGCTCGACCGTTTCCTGTTCGCGCTGGGCATCCGCCATGTCGGCGAGATCACCGCACGCGATCTGGCACGGCGCTTCGTATCGATGGCGGGCTTCCGCGCGATGATCGATGCCGCGCTTCAGGTCCGGGCCGACACGGTGCCCGCGCTGGGCGAGCCCGAGCGCAAGTTCGAGCTGCGCCGCCAGCGCGCCATCGTCGCCGCGATCGACACCCCCCAGATCGGCCCCGAAGTCGCCGATGCGCTGCTCGACTTCTTTGCCGAGGAGCATAACCGCGCGGTCGTCGACGACCTGCTGGGCGAGGTGACGCCCGCCGACACCGTTCACCAGACCCGCGAGTCGGAGGTCACCGGCAAGACGCTGGTCTTCACCGGCACGCTCGAAACCCTGTCGCGCGACGAGGCCAAGGCCCAGGCGGAGGCGCTGGGCGCGCGCGTCTCGGGATCGGTCTCGGCCAAGACCGACCTGGTCATCGCCGGGCCGGGCGCCGGATCGAAGCTGAAAAAGGCGCAGGACCTGGGCATCCGGGTGATCGACGAAGCCGCCTGGAACGACCTGGTCGCATCCAGCTGACCCTGCGCGACGCCGCCGCCGAATCATGACGGCGGCGTCACCTTCGCAACGACGGTCGAGCGCGCTTATCGGCCCTTGCGTGTCGCCACCGAGCGCGCCGCTCGGGCCTTGCGAACCGGAAAATTGCCGCGATCCGAATGCGATGGCGCTGTGATCGCTCCCATTACCGTTGCCAAACTGCAACGCCCGCCAATTGAGTGATCACCCCCCTGTCGTAAGCGTGAACTTTGTCACATAACGGCAATGTTCGTCAGTCAGGGGCACGCTCAACCGAGCCGGAAAACACGGCCGGACCGCGCCGCTTCGCGCGAAAAGGGGACCTTTTATCTATGCGTAATTCGCTTTTCCTGGGCGCGGCCATCGTCGCGCTCGCCATTCCTGCGGCAGCCGCCGCGCAGGAAACGACCTCCTCTATCCGCGGCAACATCACCGCGAACGGCGCGCCCGTGGCCGGTGCGACCGTCACGATCGTGAACGTCCCTTCGGGTACGACCACATCGACGGTGTCCGGCGCGGACGGTTCGTTCTCGTCGACCGGCCTGCGCGTGGGTGGTCCGTTCACCGTCACGGTGACCGCGCCCGGCTATCAGGAAACGCGCGTTACCGACATCTTCACCGTGACCAGCCTGCCCTATGAGCTGCCGGTCGAACTGGCCGCCGATGGTCAGGGCGGCGGTGAGATCGTCGTGACCGCATCGTCGATCGCGGGTGCGGGCACCAAGAGCCTGGGTCCGGTCACCGTCCTGACCGCCGCCGACATCGCCAAGGTCGCCAGCGTCAATCGCGACATCCGCGACCTGATGCGTCGCGATCCCTTCGCCCGTCTCGACTATGCCTCGGGCTCGGGCCGCGCCGTGTCCTTCGCCGGTCAGAATGCGCGTTTCAACCGCTTCTCGGTCGACGGCGTGCCGATCACCGACAATTTCGGCCTGAACCCCGACGGCCTGCCGACGCGCCGCAGCCCCGTACCGCTCGACGCCATCGGCCAGTTCCAGACCAAGGTCGCGCCCTATGACGTGCGCGAAGGCAATTTCCAGGGCGGCGCGATCAACGCCATCCTGAAGTCGGGCACCAACGAATTCCACGGCACCGGCTTCTATTCCTATTCGTCGAACAAGCTGACCGGCAACGAGACCAAGGCGGGACCGGGGGTCCCCACCGGCCGCGTCAACCTGCCCAAGTTCAAGATCGAGAATTTCGGCGCCGAGCTGTCGGGTCCGATCATCAAGGACAAGCTGTTCTTCATGGTCGCCGGCGAACGTATTCGTGCGGGCACCCCGATCGTCGAAGGCACCGTCGAGAACAACGCCGGTACGGTCATCCCGAACGCTGGCGACACCGGTGGCCTGCTGACCAACGCGACGGTCAACCAGATCACCTCGATCGCGCAGTCCAGGTACAACTACAATGCGGGCGGCGTCCTGAACAACTCGCAGGACAGCGACGACCGCCTGACCGCCCGCCTGGACGCCAACCTGTCCGATACGCAGCGCGCGTCGCTGACCTATCTCTATACCAAGGATTCGATCCGCTATAACCAGAACGCCTCGGTCACCGCGCCGAGCCTGGGCCTGGAATCGAACGGTTATATCGGCAGCAACCGCCTCCACACCGGCGTGTTCCAGCTGAACAGCGACTGGTCGGACGAATTCTCGACCGAATTCCGCGCTTTCTACAAGGATTACAAGCGTGGTCAGGACCCGGTTCTGGGTCGCGGCTTCGCCCAGTTCCAGGTTTGCGCGGCACCGACCTCGGACCGTTCCAACCCCGGCTCGGCGGGCGCCAACGCCTCGACGACCTGCGCGCCCGGCTATGCCTCGGTCTATCTCGGCCCGGACGTTTCGCGTCAGTCCAACTCGCTGACCAGCCGCACCTATGGCGGCTTGCTCCAGGGACGCCTGAACCGCGACAATCATGACCTGCGCATCTTCGTCGATTTCCAGGACACGAAGATCGAGAACGTCTTCCTTCAGCGCACGGCGGGCGATTATTATTTCGACTCGATCGCCGACTTCCAGGCGGGCAATGCCCAGCGCCTGCGCTACGGCAACGCGGTGCCGAGCCTGAACCCCGTCGATGCGGCGGCACGCTTCCGCTACCAGTCCTATGCGTTCGGCATTCAGGACAATTGGCGGATCACCGACTGGTTCAGCCTCGATTATGGCATCCGTTACGACATGTATGGCGGTCATAGCCGTCCGGCGTTCAACCAGGCGTTCTTCAACCGCCTCGGCTATGCCAACACCGCCTATATCAGCGGTCGGGGCATCGCCCAGCCGCGTATCGGTTTCGACCTGCGTCCGACCAAGGACCTGTCGATCCGGGGCGGCGTCGGCATCTTTTCGGGCGGTTCGCCGGACGTCTATGTCTCGAACAGCTTCTCGAACACCGGCTTCCTGTCGAACGCGATCGACATTCGCCAGAACAATGACGGTTCCTATTCGGGTACCGGCCTGCCGGCGGGCGTCGGTGCCGCCGCGCTGACCAACGTCAACGGAACGCAGATTCCGGGTGCCGTGAACAACTATCTGAACGCGGGCACGATCTCGGCGACCTCGCCGACCAACGCGCTCAGCCCCAACTTCAAGCTGCCGTCGCAGTGGCGTTCGACCCTGTCGTTCGACTATGCGCCCGACGCGCTGCCGGGCTTCAACTTCGGTGCCGACTTCTTCTACTCGAAGGTGCGCAACCAGGTGTTCTTCACCGATGCGCGCGTCGTGCCGACCGCCCTGCGCACGCCCGATGGCCGTGTTCGCTACGCGTCGCTGACCTCGTTCACCGACACCAATTCGGACCTGATCCTGACCAACACGACCCGTGGCCGCAGCTATATCGCGGTCGCGCGGGTCGACAAGACGTTCGATCTGGGCCTGAACCTGGGCGCCAGCTTCACCTATCAGGACATCAAGGATCAGGCTCCGGCCACCTCGTCGACCGCCAGCTCCAACTATGGCAACGGCGCGTTCCTCGATCCCAACGGCGCGGCCTATGGCATCTCGAACGAACAGGTGAAGTACAACATCAAGTACAACCTGACCTTCGAGCGCGCCTTCTTCGGTGACTACAAGACCACCTTCGCGCTGTTCGGCGAAACCCGCATCGGCCGTCCGTATAGCTGGACCATGCAGGACGCCTCGAACCAGCGCAGCCCGGTCTTTGGAACGATCGGTTCGTCCAGCCGCTATCTGCTGTACGTGCCGACCGGCATCGACGATGCGCGCGTGTCCTATGACAGCACTGCGACCCGCGACACCCTGAACGCGCTGATCAACTCCACCGGCCTGTCGAAGTATCGCGGCCAGATCGCACCACGCAACGCGTTCAACTCCAAGTGGTTCACCAAGATCGACCTGCATCTGGCGCAGGAAGTTCCGACCGGTCTGGGTGCGTCGCGCATCCAGGTCTTCATGGACATCGAGAACTTCGCGAACCTGCTCAATAAGAACTGGGGTCAGCTGCGTCAGTACAGCTTCCCCTACACGCAGGCGGCGGTGCGGGTGCAGTGCCTGACCACGCCGGTCGCGACCGGCACGGCCGGGGGATCGGCGGTCGCCACCACCTCGAGCCAGGCTTGCGCCCAGTATCGTTACCTCGCGCCCAACTCGACGCCGACGGACACGATCTCGTCGCAGGAGTCCCTCTACCAGATCCGCATCGGCGCGCGTTTCAGCTTCTAAGCTGACGCGTCCGGCGACGGACCCTTTCGGGCCGCCCCTCCTCCGGGAAGGGCGGCCCTTTCTTTTGCCCGTGCCCCAATCTTTGCCCTTCGCCTGTGGTCCGTGTAGATGTCGCCCGGCCATGGCCACCCATTTGCCCGTCGCGACCAGCACCGCTTCGCCCGCCGCCGCCGACCAGCTGTCGGTGCGGCCGTTTTTCGAGAACAAGGCTCGCGCCTTCTGGATACTCCAGGCGGTCGGCTGGTCCGGCTATCTAGTCCAGCGTTCGGTGGTCGGCGTCTCCAACGGCTTTTCGCTGGAGAAGATCATCCCGGTGATCATCGAGGCGATCCTGGGCTATTGCATCACGCTGCTGCTCTCGACCCTCTATGGCTATTACCGGCGGCTGCCGCGTATCGCGGGGGTGTTCCTGACGCTGGCGACGCTGGCGGCCGCGACCTTCCTTTATGCCGCGCTCAACGCCTTTTCCTTCTCGTTCATCACCACGACCCAGCCGGGGGTCACCGTCTCGCTGCTGATCGGCAATCTGTTCATCACCTTCGAGGTGCTGGCGGGCTGGTCGGCGCTCTATTTCGCGATCAACTATTATCTGATCGTCGAGCACCAGATCGACGAGATGCGCGCGCTGGAGCATCAGGCGTCGTCGGCGCAGCTGGCGATGCTGCGCTACCAGTTGAACCCGCACTTCCTGTTCAACACGCTCAATTCCATCTCGACGCTGGTGCTGCTGAAGCAGACCGAACGGGCCAATGCGATGTTAAGCCGGCTGTCAGCCTTCCTCCGCTACACGCTGGCCAATGAGCCCACGGCGCATGTGACCGTGGCGCAAGAGGTTGAAACGCTGAAACTCTATCTGGAAATCGAGAAGATGCGCTTCGAGGATCGCCTGCGCCCGAGTTTCGAGATCGACCCGCGGGCCGAACGCGCCCGGCTGCCCTCGCTGCTGCTCCAGCCGCTGGTCGAGAACGCTATCAAATATGCCGTCACCCCGCAGGAAGAAGGCGCCGATATCCGCGTCGATGTGCGATTGGTCGGGCAACGGGTGCGGATCGCCGTATCCGATACCGGTCCCGGCTTGCACGAGGTGCGTCATTCCTCAAGCGTTTCGACCGGCGTTGGGCTGTCCAATATCCGCGAACGGCTGGCCCAGGCTTATGGCCCGGATCACCGCTTCGAATCCCGCTCCGCGCCGGCTGGCGGATTCTCGGTCGAGATCGAGATCCCCTTCCAGCTTGAGAATGTGAACAGAGAGGCCGCATGACCATCCGTACCATCCTCGTCGACGACGAGCCCCTGGCGATCCAGGGACTGGAGATCCGTCTCCAGGCGCACGAAGACGTCGAGATCATCGAGCGCTGCTCGAACGGGCGCGAAGCGATCCGCGCGATCAAGACGCACAAGCCCGACCTCGTCTTCCTCGACATCCAGATGCCCGGTTTCGACGGTTTCTCGGTCATCCAGGGGCTGATGGAGGTCGAACCGCCCTTGTTCGTCTTCGTCACCGCCTATTCCGACCATGCCCTGCGCGCCTTCGAGGCGCAGGCGGTCGATTATCTGATGAAGCCGGTCGAGGAGGCGCGACTCGCCGACACGCTCGACCGCGTGCGCCAGCGGCTGAACGAGAAGCGCGGCGCGGGCGAGGTCGAGAAGCTGAAGGAAGTGCTCGCCGAGCACGCCCCCGAAGCGGTCGCCGACCTGAACGAAGGCGGCGAGGTCGCCGCCAGCCGCTTCGAGAAGCTCATCAACATCAAGGATCGCGGCCAGATCTTCCGCGTCGATGTCGACACGATCGAGATGATCGAGGCGGCGGGCGATTATATGGTGATCAACACCGGCGACAATTCGCTGGTCCTGCGCGAGACGATGAAGGACCTGGAGAAGCGACTCGACCCCCGGCGGTTCCAGCGGGTGCACCGTTCGACCATCGTCAACCTGGACCTGGTCAAGCAGGTCAAGCCGCACACCAATGGCGAATGCTTCCTGCTGCTCGAGTCGGGTGCGCAGGTGAAGGTCTCGCGCAGCTACCGCGACGTGGTGGCGCGGTTCGTTCACTGATCGTAACCCCCTACCTCCGTTCGCACTGAGCGAAGTCGAAGTGCACGTTCCACGTTGGGTTAGCGTCGGGCGTGGCCTTCGACTTCGCTCAGGCTGAACGGAGGATGGGATTACGCTGCAAAAACAAACGCGGGACGGGTTGATACCTATAGCCGTTCACGCTGAGCGAAGTCGAAGCGCACGCTTCAACGCCAGCCAAACAGCCCCTACCGCAACCCCAGCATCTTGTGCGTCTGGAGCGTCAACCGCCAGCGCGGCCGCTCCATGACCATGGCGATACACGCCTCGCGATTCGCCTCCGCACGCGGATCGTCGAGCGGCTGGAGCAGATGGTTGGCAAAGTCCCAGCCTTCGACCTCCGCCGGGTCGATCCCCGCCTGGGGCCAGACCAGCTTCAATTCCTGCCCGGAGCGCTGGACGACCTGCGACCCCGCCTTGGGGCTGATGCACACCCAGTCGATGCCCGGATGCGCTGAGATCGTCCCATTGCTCTCGATCGCGATGAAGAACCCCGCCGCATGCAGCGCCTCGACCAGCGCGTCGTCGACCTGAAGCATCGGCTCGCCCCCGGTCAGCACGACGAAGCGCTGGTCGCGCGTCGCGCCCCAGAAACCCTCGACCGCCGCGACCAGCGCCGCCGCATCGGCGAAGCGCCCGCCGCCCAGGCCGTCGACCCCGACGAAATCGGTGTCGCAGAATCGGCAGATCGCGTTCGCCCGGTCCTGCTCGCGCCCCGACCACAGGTTGCACCCGGCAAAGCGCACGAACACCGCGCGCCGCCCCGCCTGCACCCCCTCGCCCTGGAGCGTCAGGAACATCTCCTTGACGGCATAGCTCATGGCCTCAGCCCTGCGGCTTGACCGCATAGGCGGTGGGATCGGGAATGCCCGCTTCCTCGAAGCCGCGCGAACGCAGGCGGCAGCTGTCGCACTCGCCGCAATGCAGCCCCTCGGGCGTCGGGTCGTAGCAGGACCAGCTGATCCCCATGTCGACGCCCAGCCGCGTACCTTCGCGCACGATGTCCGCCTTGGTCATGTGCTGGAGCGGCGCGTGGATCTTGAACGGCTGGCCCTCGACGCCCGCCTTGGTGGCGATCTCGGCCAGCCCCTCAAAGGCGGCGATGAATTCGGGGCGGCAATCGGGATAGCCCGAATAGTCGAGCGCATTGACCCCGATGAACAGGTCGCGCGCGCCCGCCGCCTCGGCCCAGCCCAAAGCCAGGCTGAGGAAGATGGTGTTGCGCGCCGGGACATAGGTGATGGGAATGCCCGGCTGCACCCCGTCCTTGGGCACGTCGATATCGGCGGTCAGCGCCGACCCGCCGAACGCCGACAGGTCGAGCGGCAGGACGATATGCCGCTCGGCCCCCAGCGCCTCGGCGACGCGCGCGGCGGCGGCCAGTTCGACCTTGTGCCGCTGGTTGTAATCCACCGACAATGCGAGGATGCGATAGCCTGCGGCCTTGGCCGAGGCGGCGGAAATCATCGAGTCCAGCCCGCCCGAAACGAGCACGACCGCCATGGGAGCAGAAGATGTCATGATGGGGTCCTCCGCTACGCCCATTGGCGCGCGCTTGCAATGCCGCTTGAATCACCGGGCGCGAAAGGCCGGGACCGCCTGGCCCGATTCCCCGAGGGGCATCGACGACGCAGGCGGTCCCGCTAAGGACCTGAACCGGGCATGCTGACAACCCGGCCAAGAGGAGGTTCCGCTGCTGGAGCAGAGAGTCAGGAATAGCCGCTCTATGGTGAAAAAGCGGTTAAGCCGCATGGACTTAATTTTTAAGTTTCCAGCCTTTGCGCAACAGCGCATAGCATAGCACCGCCATCGCGACGTCGATGCCCAGCACGATCGCGCCGCCCAGCGTCACCGGCGAATCGGCCAGCCCCAGAAAGCCGTAGCGGAAGCCCGAGATCACATAGAAGAACGGGTTGGCATGGCTGATCGCGCGGAACGTCGGGGCGAGGCCATCGACCGAATAGAAGGTGCCCGACAGCAACGACAGCGGCACGACCACGAAATTGGTGACGGCGGCGGCATGGTCGAACTTCTCCGCCCAGATCGAGGTCAGCACGCCCAGCAGCGCCAGGAACACCGAGCCCAGCAGGCCGAACCACAGCACCGCGAAAAAGGCGTGCGGCGTCACATGGACGCCCGGCCAGATCGCCATCGCCGCCCAGACGGTCACCCCGACCAGCACCGCGCGCGTCACCGCACCGCCAACCAGCGCGGCCAGCAGCTCGGCGGTGGACAGCGGCGGCATCAGATAGTCGACGATCGTGCCCTGGATCTTGCCGACCAGCAGCGAGAAGCTGGCATTGGCGAAGGCGTTGTTCATCATCCCCATGACGATCAGGCCCGGCGCGATGAAATCGGCGAACGGCACCTGCATCCCCGCCACCGGCACGGCATGACGCCCGCCCAGCGCGGTGGTGAAAATGATGAGGTAAAGCAGGGTCGTGACCGACGGCGCCCAGATCGTCTGGAGCTGCACCTTGAAGAACCGGCGCACCTCCTTGATATAGAGGGTTCGCAGGCCTCCCCAGTTGATGTTCCGGATCACGGGCTCACCAGGGGCGGCGCGCACCGCCGAGTGGATTTCGCCGATTGGGGGCTGGCTGCTCATCGCCATAGCGCGTAACCGTTGCCGTGGCCGCCCGCAACCCGGTACAATGACTGGCCGGTGCGATGATGAAGTGAGGAAAGGTTTCGAATGTCGTGGACCGATGAGCGGATCGATACGCTCAGGACGATGTGGGAGGCGGGACAGACCGCCAGCCAGATCGCCGAAGCATTGGGCGGGGTCAGCCGCAACGCGGTGATCGGCAAGGCGCATCGCCTGGGCCTTCAGGCGCGTCCGTCGCCGGTAAAGGCCAACGAGCCCGCCGCCGCCCCGGTGGCCGAGGCGCCCGAGCCGGTTCCTGCCGCTCCGCCGCCCGCCCCGGAGCCCGAGCCCGAACCCGTGCGCGCCGAACCGGCCGCCTCCGCCGCGCCCGAACCCGCCGCCGAACCGGCGCGTGAACCGCAGCCGATCCTGCGCTCGGTCGGCCCGGGCGGCTTCGTCCGCCAGTCGCCCGGCGAGCAGCAGCCCCCGCCCTCGCCCGCCCCGCCGCGTCGCCTGGTCCCCGCCAAGCCCAGCGCCGAGATTGCGGGCAAGACCTCGCTGCTCGACCTGAACGACCGCATCTGCAAATGGCCGATCGGCCATCCGGGCGAGCCGGACTTCCACTTCTGCGGCGAAAAGGTGAATCCGGGCTTCCCCTATTGCGTCGAGCATTGCGGCCACGCCTATCAGGCGCAGCTGCCCCGCCGCGACCGTCGCCCGCCGCCGCCGCTGCCCTTTGGCGGCCCGCGCGTCCGCTGATCCGGGATCGATGAGAAAAGCCCGCCGCTCGGAATGACCGGCGGGCTTTTTCTTGTTTGGGGTTCGCTCAGGGTGAACGGAGGTCCGGATCAAGCCAGCCCCTCCGCCCACGCCGAGCGAAGTCGAAGGGAACGCCCCGCCGCTTCCTCGAGCGGCAGGGCGCCCCCATCATCAGAAGCGGAACGCCGCCGTCGCCCGCAGGCTGTGCCAGCGGAACTTGTCGTCCGACCGGCGAATGTCGGTGCCCGCCGTATTGGGCGCCAGCACGAACGGATTGGTCGCGGGCGCGGACCCCTGGGTCACGCGGACGCGGGTCTCGTCGTCGTTATACTGGTGGTACATATATTCCATGCCGATCGAGAAGTTGCGGCCGATCTTCTGCTCGATGCCGCCACCCCCGAGAAAGCCGAACCGGTTGCGATCGCCGCTGATCGCAAAGGCATTGGCGGTGTTGGACGTGGTGAAGGTCCGGTTGATCCGCGCATAGCCGCCGCCGAAGGTGCCGTAGAACAGCGTGTTGTTCGCCGCATAGCCCGCGCGTCCGCGAACCGAGGCTTCCCAGTCGATGCTGCGGGTGAAGGTGTACCAGGCGGGCGTGGTGGAGAAGCCCGAGACGCTGTCGGTGATCTCCGACTTGCCGAACTCGCCGACCGCGCCATAGACGATGTTGCCGACCTGATGGTCGATGCCGACCCGGCCATAATAGGCGATGCCGTCCTTGTCGTTATTGCATCCGGTCGCCGCATTCTGGGGCGACAGGTTGCTGCGTGCCGCGCCGTTGCAGAAGCCCGGCGAGAAGGCGTTGGCGCCGGTCGAGGTCGTCACGACATCGCCGAACCGGCCGTCGCCGTTGCGATCGAACAGCAAGCGCGAGCCGACATCATTGGGCTGCACATCGTAACCGAAGCTGCCGCCGACATAGACGCCCGAAAACGGAGCCGCATCGTCCCCCGTCGCATAGCTGTCCTGCGCCATCGCCGGCGCGGCGAACAAGGCCGAGGCCGCAGCGCCCGCCATCCAAAACTTCACCATAAATTCTCCCGTGTCCCTTGGCTAAGGTTCCGGGGGAACGGACGGATGCGACCGAAATATCCCGCGACTTAACGTAAGCAAAGTTTTGTCGCATTTGCGAGGTGCAGGCGGCGCTGGCGCACCGGCCTTACAGCCCCTATAGTTCCCGTTATGTCCAATGACCTGTTCGCGGGCACGCCCCGCACCCAGCCCGCCTATGACGCCTCCTCGATCGAGGTGCTGGAAGGGCTGGAGCCGGTGCGCCGCCGCCCCGGCATGTATATCGGCGGCACCGACGAACGCGCGCTGCACCACCTGGCCGCCGAGGTCCTCGACAATGCGATGGACGAGGCGGTGGCGGGCCATGCCACCCGGATCGAGGTCAAGCTGGAGCCGGGCAACCGCCTGACCATCGTCGACAATGGTCGCGGCATCCCGGTCGACCCGCACCCCAAATTCCCCGACAAGTCGGCGCTGGAGGTGATCCTGTCGACGCTGCATTCGGGCGGCAAGTTCACCGGCAAGGCCTATGCGACCTCGGGCGGCCTGCACGGCGTCGGCGTGTCGGTGGTCAACGCGCTGTCCTCGGACACGGTGGTCGAGGTCGCGCGCGAGCGGATCCTCTATCGCCAGCGTTTCGCGCGCGGCGCGACGCTGGGGCCGCTGGAGACGGTGGGGGCCGCCCCCAACCGGCGCGGGACCAGCGTCGCCTTTACCCCCGATACCGAGATTTTCGGCCCCGAACTCGCCTTCAAGCCAGCCCGGCTGCACAAGCTGGTCCGCTCCAAGGCCTATCTGTTCGCGGGCGTCGAGATACGCTGGCACTGTTCGCCCGCGCTGATCACCGACGACACGCCCGCCGAGGCGGTGTTCCAGTTCCCCGGCGGCCTGGCCGATCACCTGAAGGAACAGCTGGGCGGCCGCGAATGCGCCACCGCCGATTTCTTCTCCGGGAACCAGGAGTTTCCGGGCGAACAGGGCCGCGTCGAATGGGCGGTCGCCTGGCCGCTGTGGAGCGACGGCAGCTATAGCTGGTATTGCAACACCATCCCGACCCCCGATGGCGGCACCCATGAACAGGGGCTGCGCCAGGCGCTGGTCCGGGGCCTGCGCGCGTTCGGCGAGCTGGTGAACCAGAAAAAGGCCAAGGACATCACCGCCGACGACGTCATGGTCGGCTCCGAGCTGATGCTGTCGGTCTTCATCCGCGAACCGCAATTCCAGAGCCAGACCAAGGACCGGCTGACCAGCCCGGAGGCCGCCAGCCTGGTCGAAAAGGCGGTGCGCGACCATTTCGACCATTATCTCTCCGCCAATATGGAGCGCGGCAAGGCGCTGCTCGGCTATGTCCTCGACCGGATGGACGAGCGCCTGCGCCGCAAGGCAGAGCGCGAGGTCAAACGCAAGACCGCCACTTCGGCGCGCAAGCTGCGCCTGCCCGGCAAGCTGACCGACTGTTCGGCGGACAGCCCCGAGGGAACCGAACTGTTCATCGTCGAGGGCGACTCGGCCGGCGGCTCGGCGAAACAGGCGCGCGACCGCAAGACCCAGGCGATCCTGCCGATCCGCGGCAAGATCCTGAACGTCGCCAGCGCCACCTCGACCAAGATCCTGCAGAATCAGGAAATCGCCGACCTGACGCTGGCCATGGGCTGCGGCACGCGCAAGGATTGCGACCCGACCCAGCTGCGCTACGAAAAGATCGTCATCATGACCGACGCCGACGTGGACGGCGCGCATATCGCGACGCTGCTGATGACCTTCTTCTTCCAGGAAATGCCCGACCTGGTCCGTCGCGGGCATCTCTATCTCGCCCAGCCGCCGCTCTATCGCCTGACGGTCGGCGCCAAGTCGCTCTATGCGCGCGACGACGCCCACCGTGCCGAGCTGGAACGCACCGCCTTTCGGGGCAAAAAGGTGGAGGTCGCCCGCTTCAAGGGCCTGGGCGAGATGAACCCCGGCCAGCTGCGCGAAACCACGATGGACCCGGCGACCCGCAGCCTGATCCGCATCACCCTGCCCCAGGAATATGAGGAACGAGCGGGCGTGAAGGATCTGGTCGACCGGCTGATGGGCAACAACCCGGCGCACCGCTTCGCCTTCATCCAGGAGAATGCGGCACGGCTGGACGAAGAGGTGATCGACGCCTGACGCGATGACGGGAGCGGTGTTGTCTCGCTTTTGGTGATCGGCTATCGTGACGAAGGGCGGCCCATTGAGCCGCCCTTTGCTGTTTGAAGGAGACGTCCCGTGACCATCACCGCCCTGATGCCCGTTTACCCACGGTGCGGGGTGCGTCCGGTCCGAGGCGAGGGCGTCTATCTGTATGGCGAGAATGGCGAGCAGTATCTGGACTTTGCCGCCGGGATCGCGGTGAACGCGCTGGGCCATGGCCATCCGAAACTGGTCGAGGTGATCGCCAAACAGGCCGCGACGCTGATGCACGTGTCCAACCTGTACGGCAGCCCGCAGGGTGAGCATTTCGCGCAGCGGCTGGTCGATTCGACCTTTGCCGACACGGTGTTCTTCACCAATTCGGGCGCGGAAGCGGTCGAGTGCGCGATCAAGACCGCGCGCCGCTATCACTTCGCCAATGGCAATCCGCAGCGTCATACGCTCATCACGTTCAACAACGCGTTCCATGGTCGGACGCTGGGCGCGATCTCGGCGACCAACCAGCCCAAGATGCGCGACGGGTTCGAGCCGCTGCTGCCCGGCTTCGCCTATGCGCCGTTCGACGATCTGGAGGCGGCGCTGGCGCTGATCGACGAGAACACCGCCGGTTTCCTGGTCGAACCGATCCAGGGCGAAGGCGGCCTCCGCCCCGCCAGCATGGAATTCCTCCAGGGCCTGCGCAAGGCGTGCGACGAGCATGGCCTGCTGCTGGTGCTGGACGAGGTGCAGTGCGGTTACGGTCGCACCGGCAAGTTCTTCGCGCATGAGCTGTACGGCGTGACGCCGGACATCATGGCGGTCGCCAAGGGCATTGGCGGCGGCTTCCCGCTGGGCGCGTGCCTGGCGACCGAGGAAGCGGCCAAGGGCATGGTCATCGGCACCCACGGCTCGACCTATGGCGGCAACCCGCTGTCCATGGCGGCGGGCGAGGCGGTGCTGGACGTGATCCAGGAGCCGGGCTTCCTCGAACATGTCGAGGCGATGGGCCAGCGGCTGCGCTCCACGCTGGAGCAGATGATTCCGAACTTCGATCATCTGTTCGAGGAAGTGCGCGGCCACGGGCTGATGCAGGGGCTGAAGATGAAGAGCGACAGCCGTCGCTTCGTCGCGCATTGCCGCGACCATCACGGTCTGCTGCTGGTCGCGGCGGGCGAGAACGTCGTCCGCATCCTGCCGCCGCTGACCATCGACGAGAGCCATATCACCGAGTTCGCGACGAAACTGTCCGACGCCGCGCGCGTCTACGTCCCCGCCGCCGACGATTAATCCCTGCCACCCCGGCGGCACGAAACCACCGGGGGACGGAGTACCGACCCATGACGATCCGCCACTTCCTGAACCTCGCCGACGCCGGTCCCGAGGGTGTGACCGCCATTCTGACCGATGCCCAGGCCCGCAAGGCCGCGCGCGCCGGTTTCACCAAGGGCCGCGTCGATGCCGACGCCCCGCTGGCCGGGCACACGCTCGCCATGGTGTTCGAGAAGAACTCGACCCGCACCCGCGTCAGCTTCGACATGGCGATCCGCCAGCTGGGCGGCACCTCGATCGTGCTCGATGCCGGGACCATGCAGCTGGGTCGCGGCGAGACGATCGCCGACACCGCGCGCATCCTGTCGGGCTATACCGACGCGATCATGATCCGCACCGACGATCATGCCAAGGTCGAGGAGATGGCGCATTATGCCAGCGTGCCGGTCATCAACGGGCTGACCGACCTGTCGCACCCCTGCCAGATCATGGCCGACCTGCTGACCGTGATCGAGGCGGGCAAGACGCTGCCCGGCATGAAGGTCGCCTGGCTGGGTGACGGCAACAACGTGCTGCACTCGATCGTCGAGGCGGGCGGACTGCTCGGCTTCGACGTGGTCGCCGCCTGCCCCAACGGTTATCACCCGGAGCCGGGCACGCTCGAACTAGGCAAGGGTCGCGCGATCTGCACGACCGATCCGCGTGCGGCGGTCGAGGGAGCGGACATCGTCGTCACCGACACCTGGATCTCGATGGGCCAGGCCCATGCCGAGGAAAAGCTGGCCGCGATGATGCCGTTCCAGGTCAATGCCGAGCTGATGGCGCTGGCCAAGCCGGATGCCAGGTTCCTCCACTGCCTGCCCGCGCACCGCGACGAGGAAGTCACGTCGGACGTCATCGACGGGCCGCAATCGCTGATCTGGCCGGAAGCGGAGAACCGCCTTCACGCGCAGAAATCGGTGCTGCGCTGGTGCTTCGGCCAGATCGGTTGATCGGCAGCGAACCGATCCTATCTATGGAAAGGCCGGCGGGTTCGTCGGCCTTTTCTCTTTCCCCCGCCGCACCGGCACCATATCGCCCGGACGTTTCCCGGCGCGTAAAGGCACGACCATGACCGACCTCACCCTGCCCGACCTCGACCGCGCGATCGCGTTCACCATCCCCGAGCAGCATGCGCGTGGCCGGCTGGTGCGGCTGGGCCCCGTGCTGGACGAGATACTGGCGGCGCATGCCTATCCCCCGGTGATCGAGCGGCTGCTGGCCGAGGCGCTGACGCTGACCGCGCTGATGGGCGCGACGCTGAAGGACACGGGCGGGCAGCTGACCATCCAGACGCGCAGCGACAGCGGCGTGATCCGGCTGCTGGTTTGCGATTATCGCGGCGGCGAGCTGCGTGGCTATATCCAGTATGACGAGGACCGGCTGGCCGAACTGCCCGCCGACCCGACGCTGTTCGCGCTGTTCGGCCAGGGCTATCTGGCGATCACCTTCGACCTGGCGGTGACGGGCGAACGCTATCAGGGTATCGTGCCGATCGACGGCGAGACGCTGTCGGCGGCGGCGGAAAGCTATTTCATCCAGTCCGAGCAGATTCCCAGCCTGTTGCGCGTCGGGATCGCCAAGGGACCGGACGGCCGCACCGTCGCGGGCGGCCTGTTCCTGCAGCATCTGCCCGAGGGCGAGGAAGGCCGCGAGCGGCTGCACGTCAAGCTCGACCACCCCGAATGGGAGCATGTCCAGGCGCTCGGCCAGACCATGCAGGCCGAGGAACTGGCCGACGCCGCGCTGCCGCTGGAGACGCTCGTGTGGCGGCTGTTCAACGAGGAACAGAATGTCCGCGTGTCGGAAAGCCCGGCCATCGTGCGTGGTTGCCGCTGCTCGGCGGAGTATATCGCCAGCGTCATCACCAAATTCTCGGTCGAGGAACGGCGCGAGATGGCGGATGCCGAGGGACTGATCCAGGTCGACTGCGCGTTCTGCGCGAAGAAATTCCCGGTGCCCTTCGACGCGGAAGCGGCGGCCTGACCGTCTTTTCCTCCCCTGTAAGGGGGGTGGCAGGGCGAAGCCCTGACGGAGGGGTGTCCCGCTATCGAGAGGGGCGACACCCCTCCACCATGTTTCGGACGGTTCCCTTACAGGGGAGGAAGGGAAAAACTCTTCGTTCCCCGGCGAAGGCCGGGGCCCAGCTTCGATGTCGGTGAGATGGCGCGATACGCTGCGGGGGAGGCATCGCCACCCGCTCGCTTTTGCCTCCCACGCGCCACAAACCCACTCCCCCAGCCGCATCGCAACTGGGCCCCGGCCTTCGCCGGGGTGCGGAGGTATATTGGAGTTTAGCCCCCCAGCGCCTCGACCAGCGCCTTGACCTTCTGCTGGCGCCATTGCGGCAGCGGGGCGACCAGCCAGTATCCCATGCGCGAGGGCACCGCCTCGCCGGTCGCGACCACGCGCCCCTCGGCCAGATCGCGCTCGGCGAGAAGCTGCGGCACCACCGCCCTACCCAGCCCCGCCGCCACCGCGTCGATCGCCAGCCCCGCATCGGTCACGCGGACCAGCGGCGTTCCTTCTTCGGGCGCGCCGGGCCAGGCGATCAGCGGTGCGTCTTCGGGACCGCCAGGAGCACCGATCGCGATCATCCCGTCCGACTCGATCGCCTCGCCCTCCAGCCCGCCGGGCCCGTCGCCCCAGCGGATGGCGAGGTCGAGATTCGCCTCGGTGAAGTCCAGCCCCTCGTCCGATGCGATCAGCGAGAAGCGCAGGTCGGGGTCGCTGGCGGCGATCGCGGCCAGGCGCGGCATCAGCCACTTCTCGGTCACGTCGCGCGGCGCGGCGATGGTCAGCGACTTGGACGACTGGCCCGCCTGCATCGCGCGCACCGCATCCTCGAATTGCAGGAAACCGGCGCGCAACGGGGCCAGCCCCGCCTCGGCCTCCGGGGTCAGTTCCAGACCGCGCGTGGTGCGGCGGAACAGGACGACGCCCAGTGTATCCTCCAGCGCGCGGATCTGCTGCCCGACCGCCGCCGGGGTGACGGCCAGTTCGTCGGCGGCGCGGGTGAAGCTCAGATGCCGGGCCGCCGCGTCCAGCACGCGCAAGCCGTTCAGCGGCAGATGCGTCCGCTTCACGATTCCACCGCCGGCGCAATCAGCGCGAAATGGGGGATGGCCGCATCGAAGGTCGCGCCGTCCGCGCCGACCATGCGATAGCTGCCCTGCATCGCCCCGCTGGTCGTCGCAAGCGGACAGCCCGAGACATAGTCATAGGCCGCACCCGGCTGGATCACCGGCTGTTCGCCGACCACGCCCTCACCCTCGACCGAATGGCGTGCGCCGCGCCCGTCGGTGATGATCCAGCGGCGGGTGAGCAGCTGTACCGGCTGATCTCCCTCATTCTCGATGCGGACATGATAGGCCCAGAACCAGCGCCCGCGCTCGGGCTCCGACTGTTCGGGCAGATAGCTGACCGACACCCGGACCGTCACCGGCCCGGTGGTCAGCGCATGGGAAAAGAGCGCCTTCACAGACCCACGGCACGCAGCGCCTGATCGAGATCGTCGATCAGGTCGTCCGCATCCTCCAGCCCGACATTCAGGCGCAGCATCCCCTCGCCAATCCCCATCTCGACCCGCTTGTCCTCGGCGACGCCCGCATGGGTGGTCGAGGCGGGATGCGTCATCAGCGAGCGCGAGTCGCCGATATTGTTGGAGATGTCGATCAGCTCCAGCGCATCGAGCAGCCCGTGCGCCTGGGTCCGCCCGCCATCGAGTTCGATCGCGAAGATGCTGCCGCCCGCCTTCATCTGGCGCATGGCGAGTTCATGCTGCGGATGGCTGGGCAGCGCCGGGCACAGGACGCGCGGCACGCGGCCCTCCAGGAAGGAAGCGACCTTCAACGCCGATTCCGACTGGCGATGGATACGCAGGTCGAGCGTCTCCAGCCCCTTGAGCACCACCCAGGCGTTGAACGCTGACAGGGTCGGGCCGGTGTTGCGGGTGAAGGGCAGCAGCGTGTTGGTGATGAAATCTTCCGAACCGCACACCGCGCCCGCCAGCACGCGCCCCTGCCCGTCCATCATCTTGGTCGCCGAATAGGCGGTCACGTCCGCGCCGAAATCCATCGGCCGCTGGAGCGCCGGGGTGGCGAAGGCATTGTCGACGACCGTGGTGATCCCACGCTCGCGCGCGATGGCGCAGATCGCCTCCAGGTCGGCCACGTCCATGGTCGGATTGGCGGGCGTCTCGAAGAAAAAGACCTTGGTCTCGGGCCGCACCGCATCCAGGAACGCCTGCGGGTCGCGGGCGTCGACGACGGTGGTGGCGATGCCGAACTTGGGCAGCAGCGTGTCGGTCAGCCAGCGGCACGAACCGAACGCCGCGCGGCCGCCGACCAGATGGTCGCCCGCCTGCAACTGGCAGAGCAGCACCGCCGTCATCGCCGCCATGCCGGACGCCATGGTCCGGCACGCCTCGGCGCCCTCCAGCAGCGCGATACGCTGTTCGAGCATCTCGACGGTCGGGTTCTGGAGGCGGGAATAGGTCATCCCCTCCTGCTCGCCCGCGAACCGCGCCGCCGCATCGCCCGCCCGGTCATAGCAATAGCCCGAGGTCAGGAAGAGCGCCTCGGAGGTTTCGCCATATTCCGACCGCGCGGTGCCGCCGCGAACGGCCTGCGTGGCGGGGCGCCATTGGGTGGTGATCGAACGGTCCTGGCCAGTCTTGCGCTTCATGCCAGCCCATTTGCCGGTCCGGGGGGCGGGGTTCAAGGATATTCGGACACGCGCGGCCAAGTGTAGCCGTTACCGAAGCGGAACGGAATTGCGATGATCCGGTTGTTGCGGCCGAAATGAACAGGGGAAATGACGATGAAGATGCGTATCGGTCTTTTGCTGGCGGCCAGCCTGGTCTCGCTGTCGGCCTGCAACAACAAGGGCACCGACAAGCTGGCAGGCCGCGTCGAGGACGCCGCCGACAACCGCGCCGACAATATGGAAAGCCAGGCGGACATGCTGCGCAACGAGGCCAAGGCGCTCGACAAGCAGGCCGAGAAGACCCGCGACTATGCCGAGGACCGCGCCGACGCGATCAAGGCCGCCGACGTCAATGCCAGTGCCATGAGCCAGGAACAGCGCGACGCGATCGTCGCCAACCAGGCCGCGGCGGTGCGCTAAAAACACCAAATTCCTCCCCTGCAAGGGGAGGTGGCAGTCCGTAGGACTGACGGAGGGGTGTCCCGGCCAGCGGTGACACCCCTCCACCATGCTGCGCATGGTCCCCCTCCCCTTGCAGGGGAGGAATGGGATCACTGCGCCTCGCGATGGTTGGTGATCTTGCCGTAGATCGGCTTGGTCACGCTGGTCAGCCGGTCACTGGCATCCCCAGTCAGGTCGAAGAACAGGACGCGGTTCGCCCCCTGCTTCATCCACGGCGCGGGCGTGAACAGCGTGTGGACGGGGCCGATCCCCCAATAGCGGCCCAGATTATGGCCGTTGAACCACAACTGCCCCTTATGCGCACCGCGCATGTCGAGATAGGTGTCGGCGGGCTGCGCCACCGTCATCTCCGCTTCGTAGAAACAGGGCCCGGTGCAGGGCCTGGCCGATAGTTTCAGCGCCGACAGGTCGTCCATCGGCAGGCGGAACATCTGCCAGTCGGTCAGCGGCTGCCCCGCCAGCGTCACCGCGCCGGTGAGGCCGGCCTGCTCGGTCCGGATGGCGTGGCTGTAGTTCACACGGCCGGTATTCTCGACCAATATGTCCAGCGTCGCGGGCGCGGTCCGCGCGGGCAGCTCCACCGTTTCCTGATCCAGCCGCCGGTCGAGCGTGCCGACCCGCTTGCGGCCCAGATAGACCTGCGCATAGCTGTGCATGCCCTTGAGCATCAGCGTCCCCGCCGGGCCCTTTGGCACGGTGACGCGGTAGAGGACGTAACCGTAATTCTGGTCGAGTTCCTCGAACGTCTTGGGCTGCGCCGCGCGGATCGGCTGCGGCAAATTGTCCCAGAGCGAGGCGCTGCGCCGGACCGGCGAGACGGGGAAACGCTGCGCGACGGTGGGCGCGGGGGTGGGGACGGCGGGCTTGCCGGTCACCTCGGCGATGGCAGCGGCGATCAGCCCGTATTTGTAGCGCGGATTGCCCGCCTCATCGATCGGCGCGTCATAGTCATAGCTGGTCGTGTCGGGGTGATAGTCCTTGCCGGTGTGCGAATCCGCCCCGTTCATCCAGCCGAAGGTGGTGCCGCCATGGACCATGTAGAGCGAGATCGAATAGCCGCGCTTGAGCATATAGGCCATTTCCTCGGCCTCTTTCCGGCCGTCGGTCTCGTGATGGTCCTCGCCCCATTTGTCGAACCAGCCCGCCCAATATTCGCCGACCATGCGCAGGCCGTCGGGACGATAGGCCTCCAGCTTGGCGATGGCGTTCTGCGCACCACCCGACCCGAAATTGACGACCGAGGGCAGGTTGGGCAGCGACCCCTTGGCCAGGTCGCCGCCCTGGTTGCTGGTGAACAGCACCCCGTCCGCCAGCCCGGCGCGCTTGTAGCTGGCCTCCAGCCCGCGCAGATAATCCTGGTCGCTGCCAAAGGCGCCATATTCATTCTCGAGCTGGACCGCGACGATCGGCCCGCCATTCTTCAGCAGCAGCGGCTTGACCTCCTGCCCCAGCCGCATCAGCCAGCGATCGACCGCGGCGGTATATTTGGGATCGGTCGAGCGTAGCACGAGGCTGCGGTCCTTGAGCAGCCAGGACGGATAGCCGCCCAGTTCCCATTCGGCGCAGACATAGGGACCGGGGCGCAGGATGACGTCCAGCCCCTCGGCCTGCGCGTCGCGGATGAAGGCGACGATGTCGTTCTGGCCGCTGAAGTCATAGGTGCCGGGGCGCGGCTCGTGCGCGTTCCAGAAGGCATAGGTGGTGATGGTGTTCAGCCCCATCGCCTTGGCCTTGCGCAGCCGGTCGCGCCAATAGGCGCGCGGGATGCGGACATAGTGCATCTCGCCCGAAATCACCTGATGCGGCTGGCCGTTGCGCAGAAAACCCTTGCCCTGCACCGCGAAGGTCCGGGGCGGGCCGTCATTGGCGGTGGGGCCTTGCGCCTGAAGCGGCGACAGGGCGGTAGCCGCCAGAATCCCGCACAAGATCGATCGAACCGCTCGCGTCACGTCACTCTCCCGCAATCTGGACCGGACGGGATGTGTCGGACGATTGCGCCCCACCCCTGCCCCTTCGCCATGGGTGCCATGCGCAAAGCCTTTCGTCAAATTGTCTGACCATTGAAAAGAGAACCGGCGCCCCTTTCGCGTCGGGCGCCACCAACCCCATTGCCCCGCTTCACCGGCGGCGTCATGACCTGGGGCCATGCGCCGCCTGCTCGCCCCCTTCAGCCGCCCGGTCCCGGCGCTCCTCGCCCTTCTGGTCGCCGCGCAGACACTGTTCTGCTGGCGGCTGACCACGCCGCACAAGCTGGTCTTCGACGAGGTTCATTACGTCCCCGCCGCCCGTGCGCTGCTGGCGCTGGAGGGGCCGGTGAACATCGAGCATCCGCTGCTCGGCAAGGCGCTGATCGGGCTGGGCATGATGGCCTTTGGCGACAATCCGCTCGGCTGGCGGGCGATGTCGACGCTGGCGGGCACCGCGATCGTCGGCGGGGTGTTCGCCATCGTCTGGCTGATGACCCGGCGGACACGCGCCGCCGCGATCGGGGCGGGGCTGACGCTCGCCAACTTCATGGTGCTGGTGCAGGCGCGGATCGCGATGCTGGACGGCTTCATGGCGGCGTTCACCGTGCTCGCGGTCGCCGCCATGGGATGGGCGATGCGCGGCACGCCCGCGCAAAGCCGGTGGCGCTGGGGCCTGGGCGCGGTGCTGCTGGGGCTGGCGGTCGGGACCAAATGGGCGGCGGTCCCCTATCTGGGCTATGCCGCGATCGGTCTCGTCGTGATGAAGCGCGGCGATCCCAGCCGCTGGCCGGGGCTGCGCTGGTGGTCGGCCTGGGGGCTGCTGGGCATTGGGGCGGGGCTGGCCTATGCCGCGACCTTCACACCGGCCTTTTTCTATGCGCGCGATCCGCTGACCGTGGCGGGGTTCGTACCCTTTCAGCTCGACATGTATGCGCGCCAGACCCAGGTGCTGGCGGCGCACACCTATCAGTCGGCCTGGTGGAGCTGGCCGGTGATCGGGCGGCCCATCTGGTATTTCTACGAGGTCGCCGACGGGGCGCAGCGGGGCATCTTCCTGCTCGGCAATCCGGCGGTGATGTGGGGCGGGCTGGTCGCGGTGGCGGCCTGCGCGCTGGGCTGGGTCCGGACGCGCGAGGTGCGGCCGGGGTTCGCGGCGGCGCTGTGGATCGGCGGCTTCGCGGTCTGGGCGATCATCCCAAAGTCGCTGGGCTTCTACTATTATTACTTCCTGCCCGCCATCTGGCTGTCGGTCGCGCTGGCGGTGGCGATCGATCGGTGGCGGGCGGCGCTGCGCGACTGGGACGAGGCCTATCTGGTCGCGACCGCCTGTCTGTTCGTCTATTTCTATCCGATCCTGACGGCAGGGGCGCTGGCGGGGCCGAAGTCCTTCGTGCGGTGGACGTGGTTTGTCGATTGGCGGTGAGCTTGTCGCTTGGCCTTCGACTTCGCTCAGGCTGAACGGCGTTTGGTACCAGAATCCGTTCAGGCTGAGCGAAGTCGAAGCCCACGCCCCAGCCTCACCGCCGGCTCAATACCGCCCCCAGACGAACCGCGACGACAGCGCATAATTCCACACCGCGCCGACCAGCACCCCGATCAGCGCCGACACCGCCCATTCATTGGCCCGCGCATCGTGCAGAAAGGCCGCGACGCCGACATTGGCGATCGCCCCGACCGCGCAGACCAGGCAGAAGGACACCCAGCCGTCGAGCAGCGGCCGGAACCCGCGCAGGCGCCGATCGCGATAGGTCAGCGCGTTGTTCAGGAAGAAGTTGAACGTCATCGCCGCCGCCACCGCGACGATCTGGCTGGCCAGGAAGGTCGCGCCCAGCAAGACGAAGAACAGGCTCAGCACCGCCATATGGATGCCGACCCCCAGCACCCCGATCGCCGAGAACATGGCGAAGCGCACCGGCACCACCTTCCCGAACCGCCGGTCGTAGAGCGCGATCAGATATTCCATCGCGACGACGTGATCGAGCTTCGACTCGCCCTCGGTCCGCACGCGGAAGACATAGGGCATCTCGGCGGCGCGCAAGGGGCGCGGCGAGGCGCTCATGATGTCGAGCAGGATCTTGAAGCCGATTCCCGACAGATGCGGCACCGTCTCACGCGCCACGGCCGTGCGGACCATGAAGAAGCCGCTCATCGGGTCGGACAGGTTCACGTTCAGCACCCGCTGCGACAGCCGGGTCGCAAAGGCCGACTTGGCCACCCGGTCGCGGTCCCAGTCGCCCGTGCCGCCGCCATCCACGAAGCGCGAGCCGACGACGATGTCGAGATCGTCCTCCGCCTGCAACCGGTCGAGCATCTTGGGCAGCAGCGTCTCGTCATGCTGCAGATCGCCATCGATCACCGCCACCATCGGCGCGGCGGTGGCGCACATCCCCTCGATACAGGCCGAGGACAGCCCGCGCCGTCCGATCCGCTGGATCACCCGGACGCGGGGATCGACCCGCGCCAGCTCGCGCGCGGCATCCGCCGTGCCGTCGGGGCTGTTGTCGTCGACGAAGATCGCCTCCCACCGCCGCCCGGCCAGCGCCTGGTCGAGCTTGGCGATGAGCACGGGCACATTGGCGCGCTCGTTGAAGGTCGGGATGACGACCGCGAGTTCGAGGAGCGCGCTCACCGGTATCAGAGGCGATCGAGGATCGCGTCGGCCATGGCGCGGGTCGACAGGCTGCCCCCCAGATCGCCGGTCCGCGCACCGTCGCGGATCGCGCTGGCCACTGCCGCATCGATCCGGTCGGCGGCCTCGCCCAGCCCCAGCGAGTGGCGCAGCATCATCGCCGAGGACAGGATCGCCGCGCACGGATTGGCCTTGCCCTGCCCGGCAATGTCGGGGGCCGAGCCATGGATCGGCTCATACAGCCCCTTGCCCGTCGCGCCGAGCGCGGCGGAGGGCAGCATCCCGATCGAGCCCGCACACATCGACGCCTGATCCGACAATATGTCGCCGAATAGATTGCCGGTCAGAATCACGTCGAACTGGCCCGGATCGCGCACCAGCTGCATCGCGCAATTGTCGACATACATATGCTCGAGCGCGACCTCGGGGTAATCCTTCGCCACCTCGACCACCACGTCGCGCCACAGCTGCGAGGTTTCCAGCACATTGGCCTTGTCCACCGACAGCAGGCGGCGGCGACGGCGCATCGCCGTTTCGAAGCCGACACGGGCGATCCGGGCGACCTCTTCCTCGTCATAGCGCATCAGGTCATGACCCTCGCGCAACCCCGCCTCGGTGGTGCCGCGACCCTTGGCGCCGAAATAGACGTCGCCGGTCAGTTCGCGCACGATCACCATGTCGATGCGCCGCGCGATGTCGGGGCGCAGCGAGCTGGCATCCTCCAGCCCCTCGAACAGCCGGGCGGGGCGCAGATTGGCGAACAGGCCGAACGCCTTGCGCAGCCCCAGGATCGCCTGTTCGGGCCGATGCGCGCGCTCCAGCGTGTCGAAGCGCGGATCGCCGACCGCCCCGAACAGCAGCGCATCGGCGCGCTCCGCCACCTCCAGCGTCTCGGGCGGCAGCGGATGGCCCGCCGCTTCATACGCCGCGCCACCGACCTTGGCCTCCTCGAAGGTCAGGCCGAGGTCCAGCGCCTCCAGCACGCGCCGCGCTTCGGCGGTCACTTCCGGGCCGATGCCGTCACCGGCGAGGATCGCGATCAATGCCATGGCTGGCCCCTTCTCATTTCCGTTCGGAGCGCCCTTTGCCTTAGCGGGCGGGCATCACGCAACCGCCCTTTTGAAACGATCGAACAGCCGGGCGCGGGCCGGCATCGGATCATGGCGCAGACCGGCCAGGATATCGCGCGCCAGGAAATGCGCGGTGATCCGCCCGGCGGCGAAGATATCGGGCCAGTCCCCCGCCCCGCCCTCGCGCAGAAAGGGCGGCAGGGGAAACAGCCGCGCCTCGTAACCGAACGCTACCCCCGCCGACACCGCCGCGCCGCTCTTGGGGCTGACATAGGCGAGATCGGTCGTCCCGCCGGTGACGGTGCACCGCTCCAGATCGAGCCCGAACCCCAACTGCCCCAGCAGCAGCAACTCATAGCGCACCAGCGCTCCCGCCCAGCCCCGCGCCGAGGGGGCCGACTCGATCGCGGTCAACACCGCGTCGAGCGCGTCGTACAGTATGGGAAAAGGCTGCTCCTCGGGCAGCGCGGCAGCGGTCAGCGCGCACAGCCACTCGATCCCGGCGGCAGCCAGCGGCTCGCCGTGGAGCCCCGCGCGGCTATGCCCCGGCTCGATGGTCAGCGCGGCGAGTTGCTCGACCGTCCGCGCCCGCCATTCGCCGATAATGCCGTTACCCGGTTGCAGCACCGGCCTGAGCGCCCGCGACCGCCCGCCCCGGACATAACCCGGCTGCACCCCGTCCTCGCGGGTCAGGGCCCGCACGATCGCCCCATGCTCGCCATGCGGCCGGACCGACAGGATGATGGCGGGGGCGACGCGGTGCATGGAGGGGATGTAGGGGGGAATGCCATGGATGGCGAGCGGACCGATCCGCGCTGCCCCCTCAACCGAAAAAATCAGGGCGGATCGACATTCAGCATTGCTTCTTCTGCCCCTCTCCCCTGGACAGGGGAGAGGGTTAGCGAAGCTTGCCAGCCTGCTGGCTAGCGCAGCTTGGGTGAGGGGTTGAGCGAGCCCAAAGGCTCG
>NZ_JBEPKL010000025.1:0-62791 GCF_040544655.1 Sphingomonas sp. 1185 | reverse complement strand
CAAGCGCGCCTCCAAGACCCAAAACATGCTCGAGATCACCCTCGACATATTCCTCGCCAGAAAACGCCTGCAGAGTCCGGGGTGAACACTCCCCCGGCACGGGGAGGTGGCAGGGCGCAGCTCTGACGGAGGGTGGCTTCCACAAAGCGATGCGCTTGCGGCACGCCCCCTCCACCAGCTGGGCTGGTCCCCCTCCCCGTGCCGGGGAGGATTTACCGCCGCTTGCCGTTGTGGCGGATGTTCGCGGGCCTACCACGCCGTTTCAGCACGCGGCGCGGTTCGGGCTTGGCGCCCTTGCCGTCGGGGAGCTCGAAGCGCAGCGCCCCCGACACCGGGTTCGCCTCCGCCAGACGCAGCGGCAGGCGCTGGCCCAGCTTGTAGATTTCGCGGGTCTTCTCGCCGAGCAGTTGCTGCGAGCCTTCATCATAATGGAAGTAATCGCCGCCCAGGTCGCGGATCGGCATCAGTCCGTCGCCGCCCACGCCGTCGACGGTGGCGAAGAAGCCGAAATTGGTGACGCCGGTGATCCGCGTCTCGACCACCTGACCGACATGCTCGGCGAGATACGCCGCGACATAGCGGTCGATCGTCTCGCGCTCCGCCTCCATCGCGCGGCGTTCATATTGGCTGATCGAGGTGCCGAGCCGCTCCATCTCCTCGCCCTCGGGCAGCAACCCGCCATCGCCCAGCTTGTACGCGCCGACCAGCGCGCGGTGGACGACGAGGTCGGCATAGCGCCGGATCGGCGAGGTGAAATGCGCATAGGAGCCCAGCGACAGGCCGAAATGCCCCTGATTGACCGGCGCATAATAGGCTTGCGTCTGCGAGCGCAGGATCTGTTCCATCACCTGCGGTTTGAAGTCCGCGTCGCCGATCTTGTCGATGATCCGGTTGAAGGTCGCCGGGCGGATCACCTGGCCCATGGCAAAGGGGATGTCGAAGGTTTCCAGATACTCCTTCAGCGCGACCAGCTTGGTGCGGCTGGGCACCTCATGGACGCGGTACATCACGGGTGCCTTCTTCGCCTCCAGCGCCTTGGCGGCGGCGACATTGGCGGCGATCATGTAATCCTCGATCAGCCGATGCGCATCCAGCCGCGCGCGCGGCGCGACCGACAGGATGCGGCCCTTCTGGTCGAGCACCACCCGTCGTTCGGGCAGGTCGAGGTCGAGCGGCTCGCGATCGTCGCGTGCCTTGGCGAGCGCGGCCCAGCAATCCCAGAGCGGCCGCAGCGCCGTCTCGGTCAGCGGATGCGACAATTCGCCGTCGATGGCGGCCTGCGCATCCTCATAAGCGATGTTCGCCGCCAGCCGCACGACCGCGCGGGTGAAGCGGAAGCCCTTGAGCTTGCCGTCCTTCGTCACCTGCAAGTGACAGGCGAGCGCGGCGCGGTCCTCACCTTCCTTCAGCGAACAGACATCCGCCGACAGGATTTCGGGCAGCATCGGCACGACGCGGTCGGGGAAATAGACCGAATTGCCGCGCCGCCGCGCATCCTTGTCGATCGCCGAGCCGGGGCGGACATAGAAGCTGACATCCGCGATCGCGACGATGGCGCGCCAGCCCTCGGGGTTGGCGGGATCGTCGTCGGGCGCGGCCCAGACGGCATCGTCATGGTCGCGCGCATCGACCGGGTCGATCGCGACGATCGGCAGGTCGCGCAAGTCCTCGCGGTCGTCGCCCAGTGGCTGGCGCGCGACGCGTTCGGCCTCCTCCAGCGTTTCGGGCTGGAAGCGGTCGGGAATCTCGAACTTGTGGATCGCGATCAGCGAGAAGCTGCGCGGGGCGAAGGGATCGCCCAGCCGCTCGACCACCTTTGCGGTGATGCGCGGCGGGCGGCCCGCCTTCTCGGCCAGTACCAAGTCGCCCGCTTCCGCGCCGCCGGTGTCCGACACCATCATTTCGCGCCGGTCCTTCTTGTCGACGGAGGTCAACCAGAAGCGCCCCGCTTCCTCGCGCAACACGCCCAGCACCTGTTCGGAGGCGGGCGCGATCGTCTTCATGACATGCGCGATCCAGCCGCCGCCCGCTTCCTCGGTGCGCGCCAGCACCCGCTGGCCGATGCCGAGCTGCCCACGCTTGCGTTCGCGGATGCGCAGCCGGGGGATGGGCACGCCGTCCGCTTCCCAGCGTTCCGGCTGGCCCCAGACATTGCCGCCGTCATCGACATCGACGACACGCAGCACCGTCACCTTGGGCAAGCCGCCCATCTTGTGGAAGGCGCGGCCCGGCGCGCTGTCGATCAGCCCTTCGTCCGCCATGTCCTTGAGCAGCGCCTTCAGCCCGATCTTCTCCTGCGCGGACAGGCCAAAGGCGCGTGCGATCTCGCGCTTGCCCGCCGGCTGGTCCGACTGTTCGATGAAGGCGAGGATTTGCTCACGGGTCGGCAGACCCGGCTGGGGTTTTTTCATGGGATGGAGATAGGCGGTGGGGCGGGCGGCGTCACCCCCGGCATTCCATTCCCTCCCCTTGCAGGGGGAGGAATGTGTTTGGCTTGCGCGTCCAGCCTTGTCATGATCCAATGTAATACCAGTACGGCGTAGCGGGACGGGCAGATGATGATGACTTTATGGGCTTCGGCCGCGATCCTGGCGGTGGCTCCGGCGCAGGCCGATCTGGACCGGCTGGCCGCGACGATGGGCTATCGCTACACCATCCTGACCAACCGTCCGGCATCCTGCCCCACCGGCATTCCGCGCTGTTTCGAGGCGGATATCGCCATCGCCGTGCCCGGGGACGCGCCCAGCCTGCCGGTCGAGATCCGCTACAGCCTGGTCAACCCGGTGCTGAAGGTCGAGAGCGACCTGTTCGACAACCGGACGATCAACGGCGACCTGAACGTCCTGACCCTGAAACCCGGCCGGAGCCTGACGCCGGGGCAGGTCTATCATGTGAAGCTGACCGGGCTCGGCGCATTCTTCTCGCGCAATCACATGATGCCCAACGCGACGCTGGCCGCCGCCGGTCTCGCGCCGCGCGTGATCGCGGCGACCCGGACGGGCACCGATGCGGAGACGGGGCTGGAGACCTTGCCCTTCGTCGCGCCGATGACCGACGAGGCCGCGCTCGCCCGCAGCGCGCCCGACGACCAGACGCTGTGGCGGACGCCCGAGCGCGCCTTTGCGCTCTATGCCGAGCGGGGGGCGGCGACCCCGGTCGACGTGGCGATCCTGCCCAGGCCGATGACGGTCAGGCGGCCCGCCGGTGCGCCGGTCGATCTGTCCGGGGGGCTTCGCGTGACCACGGACGGCATCGCCCGCGCCGCCATCGCGCCCGCGCTGGCCGGATTGCCGGTGGGCCGCGTGCCGCTGACCATCCGCAAGACGGCGGGGCTGGCGGCGGAGGGCTATCGCCTGACCATCGGCCAGGGCGGCGTGACCATCGCGGCGGCGGATGCGGCGGGGGCGTCCTATGCCCTGCGGTCGCTGGCGCAGCAGATGGCGGCGGAGGGCCCGCGTCTGCGTCCGCTGATCGTCGAGGACGCGCCGCGCTACGGCTTTCGCGGGCTGCACATCGACCTGGCGCGCAACTTCCACAGCAAGGCCGAGATCCTCAAGCTGATCGAGCAGATGGCGGCGTACAAGCTCAACACGCTGCACCTGCATCTGGGCGATGACGAGGGCTGGCGCCTCCAGATCGCCGCGCTGCCCGAACTGACCGGGATCGGCGCCTATCGCTGCGAGGACCTCAGCGAGAAGACCTGTCTCTCGCCCCAGCTCGGTGCGGACCCGGCGCGCGATGCGCCGAGCAACGGCTATCTGACCCCCGCCGATTATACCGACATCCTGCGCGCCGCCGCCGCGCGCCAGATCGCGGTCATCCCCTCCTTCGACATGCCGGGCCATTCGCGCGCGGCGATCCGGTCGATGGAGGTCCGCTATCGGCGGCTGATGGCGAAAGGCGACCGCGCCGGCGCCGAACGCTTCCGCCTGGTCGAGCCGGGCGACACCACCCGCTATTCCAGCGTCCAGCATTATGACGACAACACGCTGAACGTCTGTATCGACAGCACCTATCGCTTCATCGACACGGTGATCGACGCCATCGCGGGCCTGCACAAGGCGGCGGGGGTGCCGCTGACCACCTATCATATCGGCGCGGACGAGACGGCGGGCGCCTGGACCCAGTCGCCCGCCTGCAAGGTGATGATGGCCAGGACCGGCCTGCAACCCAAGCAGCTGGGCGCCTATTTCATCGAGCGGATTTCGGCCGATCTCGCCAGGCGCGGCATCGCGGTCGCGGGGTGGAGCGACGGCCTGGGCCATACCGACCCCGCAAGGATGCCCGCCAAGGTCCAGACCAATATCTGGAGCAACCTGCACGCAGGCGGCGTCGCCGAGGCGCATGGACAGGCCAATCACGGGTGGAAGACCGTGCTGTCGATTCCCGATCTCGGCTATTTCGACATGCCCTATGCCGCCGATCCGGACGAGACGGGCTATGACTGGGCCTCGCGCGGGGTGGACAGTTTCCAGGTGTTCGGCTTCATGCCGGGCAATCTGGCCGCCAATGCCGCGCTGATCCCCAATATCCTCGCCCAGCCCAAGTCCATCGCCGACACCGTGCCGCTCCAGCCCAATCGCGAGATCGCGGGTATCCAGGCGCAATTGTGGAGCGAGACGGTCCGTCGCGACAGCCAGGTCGACTATATGCTGTTCCCGCGCCTGCTGGCGCTGGCCGAGCGGGCGTGGCGCAAGCCGGACTGGGAGCCCGCCTATGTCGCGGGGGCGGGCTATGAACCCGGCGATACGCGGGTGGACCGGGCGAAGCTGCTGGCGGGCTGGCGCGACTTTGCCGGGCGGATGGGCGTGCAGATGCGGATGCTCGACCGGGCGGGCGTGACCTACCGCCTCGCCCCGCCGGGCGCGCGGATCGCGGGCAGTCGGCTGGAGGCGAACACCGAGTTTCCCGGCACCCCGATCGAGTATCGCATGGGCGGCGCCACCGCGTGGCGGCGCTATGACGGGCCGGTGGCGGTGACGGGGGCGGTCGAGCTTCGCACCCGCACCCCCGATGGCCGCCGCGCCAGCCGGACGGTTACGGTCTCGCCGTAACCGCGATCAGGCCCATGGGTTACGGTCTCGCCGTGACCGCGATCAGGCCCATCGGTTACGGTCTCGCCGTAACCGCAATCAGACTCGGCGCGTCCGCGACGAACGTATCGAGCACACCGTCCGCGATCTTGACCGGCCCGCCGAAGCGGGTGGCGCCGGGGATGGTCTGCACCGCGGCGGCCTGGGCGGCGATCCGCTTGGCATCGGCGAAATAGCGCGTCGCGGCCGGATTGCCCCGGTCGGCGGCGTCGAGCCCGGCGGCGGTCTGTTGCAGCGCGCGGCCCCAGAGCTGCATCGCATCGAGCCAGGGGGCGGCCTGTTCGGCAAAGCCCGGATCGGCCACGCCCGCACGGATCGTGTCGGGCGCATCGGCCAGTGCATCGGCCTTGTGGCCCAGCGCCGCGATCGCCGCGCGCCGCTCGGCCTCGTCGCCATTGGCCAGCGCCTCGCGGACATGGTCGAGCAGCGCCTTCAGCTTCGGCGCCTGTTCCTGCCAGGGCTGGCTGCCGAAGGTCGGGGCCAGATGCTGGGTATCGAACAGTTCCAGCAGCGCGGCCGTCGCGCGCGCGTCATTGGCCGCCAGATCGTGCGCGGCATAATGCCAGGTGCGGTCCGCGTCATAGCCCTTGTCGTTCCAGCCAAAGGCCAGCACGCCCGTCACCGCGACCCGGCTGGGCGCTTCCTGGTTCATCGGGTTGGACAGGATGCCGGTCAGCTCGGACGACAGCCCCGCCTCGCGCTTGGCATAGGGGGCGAGCAGCAACCGCCCGGCCGAGCTGGCATAGTCGTTGACCGGATAATTGTCCCATAGCAGCGTCTTGCGCCCGAACGCCTTGGTTGCCGCCTTGGCATCGGGGATGGAGATGGCGGGCGGCACGACATCGGTGCCGGTCCATTGCACGACGATGCGCGGGTTCAGATGGGCACGCAATGCGGCCTTGTAGGGGCTTTCCTTGGCGTCGTAATATTCGGTCGGCACCATGATCAGCGGACGCGAGGCGGGGTCCTGGCGCAGCAGGTCGGCCTGTACCGCGTTGAGCAGCTTCGACTGGGCGATGCCCGCCGCCTCCGCGCCCGAGGGGCCGAACGCCGCCTTGTCGGCGTCGCAATTCCACTTCTGATATTCGATGTCGTCCAGCGCGACATAGAAGCTGTGCACGCCGATCCCGCGCAGCGCTGCGAATTTGCGCAGCAGCGCCTGTTCGTCCGCCGGGTTGGAGAAGCAGATGCTCGGCCCCGGCGAGATGGCATAGACGAAATCGACATGGTTCGCCCGCGCCCGCGCGACCAGCGTGCCGAGTTCACTCAGCGTGGCCGCCGGATAGGCCTCGCGCCACTTGTCGCGCGCGAAGGGGTCGTCCTTGGGGCTGTAGACATAGGTGTTGGCCTTCATCTCCCCCAGGAAGTCCAGATGCCTGGTGCGGTCGGTCATCGACCAGGGCTTGCCGTAAAAGCCCTCGATCGTGCCGCGGATCGGCATGGCGGGATGATCGCGGATGGTCAGCGCGGGGATGGTCGGCCGGGCGAGCAGCTGGCGCAGCGTCTGCACCGCATGGAACAGGCCGTCGGCATCATGCCCCGCCAGCGTGATCAGCCCCGCGCCCGTGCTGCGGGTTGCCAGCGTATAGCCTTCGGTCCGGTCGTCGGCGGCCGCGCCGCTGCGTGCCAGCGCCTCGCGGACGATCGCGGCGCTGTCGGGACCGATCACGATCGTCGGGCGGTCGGGGGTGGCGGGCAGGCGGCTGGCGGTCGCGACCTCGCTGATCCCCGCCCTGGCCAGAAGCGTGCGGACCAGCGCGGCGGTCGCGGGCTCGGTGCCGGGCGCGACGACCAGCGTGACCGGGCGGCCCAGCGCGATCGCCCCGTCGCCCAGCGTCATCGCGGTCGGCGCGGGGAAGATGGCGGGAAGGGTGGGGGTGGCGGCCTGTGCCGAGGCGGCCGTGAGGCTCGCGAATGCGACCGCCGCGATGACGCCGCCGTTCCACCTGTTTGCCCGCCGCGTCATCCTCATTCTCCGGTATTGAAATGGTATTGTCGGAGACTAGGGGAGAGGGGCGTGGGCCGCAAGCGGGTTTAGGCCATGGGGCAATGGTTTGAGTTTTCGGGATTTTGTCGGGGCGGCGGGGCGTGGCCTTCGACTGCGCTCAGGCTGAACAGTGGCGGGACGTGGGCTGAATCCTCACGCCCGTTCCGCCTGAGCGAAGTCGAAGGTCACGCCCCTCCAGAGGTAACTGGTACTAAACCGGCCCTATCAGTCGTGGAATTGCAGGCTGGCCAGCCGCGCATAGAGCCCACCATGCGCGATCAGTTCGGCATGATGGCCTTGCTCGACGATCCGGCCGCCGTCCATCACCACGATCCGCTCGGCCGCCCGGACCGTCGCCAGACGGTGCGCGATGACCAATGTGGTCCGGTCCGCCATCAACCGCTCCAGCGCCTGTTGCACCAGCTGCTCGCTCTCGGCGTCGAGCGCGCTGGTCGCTTCGTCCAGCAGCAGGATCGGCGCATCGCGGAGCAGCGCGCGGGCGATGGTGATCCGCTGGCGCTGCCCCCCGGACAGGCGCGCACCGCCTTCGCCCAGGAAGGTGTCGAGCCCCTGCGGCAGCGCGCGCAGGAAATCGGCGGCGTTGGCGGCCTCCGCCGCGGCCCAAAGCTCATCGTCGCCGGCATCCCACCGGCCATAGCGCAGATTGTCGCGCGCCGAGGCACCGAAGATCACCGTCTCCTGCGGCACCATCGCGATCCGCGCCCGGATCGCGGCCGGGTCGGCATCGCGCAGCGACACGCCGTCGAGCGAGATTTGGCCGCCCTGCGGGTCGTAGAAACGCTCGGCCAGCTGGAACAGCGTCGACTTGCCCGCGCCCGAAGGGCCGACCACCGCCACCGTCTCGCCCGGTCGGATGTCGAGCGAGAAGTCGTTGAGCGCGGCGACCTCGGGCCGGGTCGGATAATGGAACACGACATGCTCGAATCGCAACGCGCCCATCGGCACGACCGGCAGGACGGCGGGGGCGGGAGGCGGGGCGATTTCGGGCTGTTCGGCGAGCAGCTCGGCCAGGCGCTGCGCCGCGCCCGACGCGCGCAATATGTCGCCCCACACCTCGGTCAGCGCCTGGAACGAACCCGCGACCAGCATCCCCGTCACGACGAAGGCGGTCAGCGACCCGCCCGACAGCCGCCCGCTGGCGACATCGGCGACCGCTTCCCAGAGCAGCAGGGTCAGCCCGCCGAAGAACAGCCCGATCACCATCGCGGTCATCACCGCGCGCAGCAGGAAGCGCTTGCGCGAGGTGGCGAAGCCGTTGCTGACGGCATGTTCGAACCGCTCGGCCTCGCGCCGCTCCTGGCCGAACGCCTGCACGACCTTCATCGCACCCAGCGTCTCGACCGCGATCGCGCCGATATCGGCCAGCCGGTCCTGGCTGTCGCGCGAATAGCTGCGCACGCGTCTGCCCAGCAGCACGATGGGCAGCACGACGAGCGGGATGCAGACCAGCAGCGACAGGGTCAGCTTGGGCGACAGCGCGAACAGATAGATGGTGCCGCCGATCCCGATGACGACATTGCGCAGCGCGATCGAGATGGTCGATCCGACCACCTGTTCGATGATCGCGGTGTCGGCGGTCAGCCGGCTGGCGATCTCGGAGGGGCGATTCTCCTCGAAATAGCGGGGCGCCAGCCGCAGCAGATTGGCCTGCACCGCGACGCGGATGTCCGCGACCGTCCGCTCGCCGAGCCACGACACGAAATAGAAGCGGAACGCCGTCGCCAGCGCCAGCACCACGACGACCGCCAGCAGCCCCTGGAAATAGGGGGTGATATCCTCCCCCCTGGTCAGATTGCCGAAGCCGTGGTCGATCACCTTCTGGAAGGTGCGCGGGATGAACAATGTCGCGCTGGCCGCGACCAGCAGCGACAGCGCGGCGGCGGCGAGATGCGCGGGGTAGCGCAGCGTGAACCGCCAGACCATCTTCAGATTGCTGATGCGGCGGCTGGCCGGAACGGGGGCGGAGTCGCGGGGGGCGGCGGGTTTGGCCATGATCGCTGCGGCCTAGCAGCGCGGAGGCGGCGGCTCAACGCCGGGTGTCGACCCTCCGGCATCGTTTGGCCGCTTTGAAGCGTTCAGTCGGGTGTAATCGTGAACATGATCCTGTCATCGACCCGGCACCATGACCGATCGGCCATATTATGGTCATCTCGCGCAAACGGTTTCGTGCTAGACCGATGGCAATCAGGGCTCCCGCTGGGGAGCGCAGGGGAATCGACGATGTTGTACGACGCCTATGAAATGCAGCGTTCGATGCTGGCGGGTGCGAGTGCGCTGGCCAATTTCGGCGCGGGCCTGCTCCAGAACCCGGCCAATCCCTTCGCCTATCTGGGCGGCGGCGCGATCATGGGGTCGGCGCTGGAGGTCTTCGCCCATGCCGCCGCGCCGCGCGGCAAGCCCGCCTTCGGCCTGACCAAGACCGAGATCGACGGGCGCGAGGTCGCGGTCCATGAGGAGATCGTGCTGCGCAAGCCCTTCGGCCAGCTCAAGCGCTTCCGCCGCGAGGGCGTGGAGGGCAGCCCCAAGCTCCTGATCGTCGCGCCGATGTCGGGCCATTATGCGACGCTGCTGCGCGGCACCGTCCAGCGGATGCTGCCGACCTGCGAGGTGTACATCACCGACTGGCGCGACGCGAAGCTGGTGCCGCTGGCGGACGGGCGGTTCGATTTCGACGATTATGTCGACTATCTGATCGACTTCCTGACCGAGATCGGGCCGGGCGCCCATATGCTGGCGGTGTGCCAGCCTTCGGTGCCGTCCTATGTCGCGGCCTCGGTGATGAGCGCGGACAGGCATCCCTGCACGCCGCGCACGCTGACCCTGATGGGCGGCCCGGTCGACACGCGCGAGACGCCGACCGCGGTCAACCTGCTGGCGACCGAGCGCCCGCATGCCTGGTTCGAGCAGAATGCGATCGCCACCGTGCCGATGACCTATCCGGGGGCGGGGCGGCGGGTCTATCCGGGCTTCCTGCAACTGGCTGGGTTCATGTCGATGAATCTGGGCAACCACATGATCTCGCACTGGGAGATGTTCAAGCATCTGGTCCAGGGCGACGACGAGAGCGCCGAGGCGACCAAGCGCTTCTATGACGAATATCGCGCGGTGTGCGACATGACGTCGGAATTCTATCTCCAGACGGTTGAGCTGGTATTCCAGCGGCACGCGCTGCCCAAGGGCGAGATGCTGCACCATGGCAAGCGCGTCGATCCGGGCGCGATCACCGATATCGGCATCCTGGCGATCGAGGGCGAGCGCGACGATATTTCCGGCCTGGGCCAGACCCGCGCCGCACTGACGCTGGCGACGAACCTGCCGGACGAGAAGAAGCGCTATTATATGGCCGAGCAGGTCGGCCATTACGGTATCTTCAACGGCTCCAAATGGCGCAACCGCATCGCGCCGGTGGTCGAGGAATGGATCAAGGCCAACGGGTGACCCCCCGCTGCCTCTTCGGTTAAGCCTGAGTTTCCCCACCCTCCGTTCAGCCTGAGCGAAGTCGAAGGCCACGGGGTGGCCTCGGCCAGAAGCGTGTGGCGAGCCGTTTCCCTTGGCCTTCGACTTCGCTCAGGCTGAACGGGGGCAGGACACGAAAATGGAAAAACGCCCGGAAACCATGGCCTCCGGGCGTTTCGCATTCCCGTAACCGCGTATTTACGCGACCGAGCCGACCACCGCATGGCTGGACGACTCGTCCGAACGGATCGTGCCGCCGAACAGCATCTTCACCCGGCCCGACAGCGAGATATCGGTTTCCCACAGCTCGGCCGAGCTGATGTCGAAGCGCAGCAGGGTCAGATTGGGGTCCGACTTGCCCTGTGGGAACCAGGCCTCGACCTGATTATTCCACAGCTTGTCGATCTGCGCCCGGTCATCGTCCTTCGATACATGGCCGGCGAGGCAGGCGAAGAAGTCATGCCCCTTGCCCACGAACTGCGCCATCGCCTCGCCCCCGCCCGCGATGCGGTTGTCGCGGCCAGCGAAGAAGAACAGCGTGTTCGGCTGATCGTCATCGATCTGCGCGGTCATCGGTTCGGAATGCTGGCCGTCGTTCAGGCCGATCATGACGAACGGGCTGTCCTTCAGCTTGTCGAGAAACTTGGCGGCGATTTCCTGGGGGCTGTCGTCGGCCATCATGGCTCTCCTTTCATGGGTTTGTCGGGAGAACGATGCGGGGGCGGGGATGGTTGCGCGTCTTGTAGAGAGCCTCTCTACAAGACTTCCCCCTGACGCCGTTCAATAGGATGTGCCACAAAGCCTCTGACGGCACTTCCGCCGTCACTCACAGAAAGGACCACGGATGTCCGTTGCCGATCTGTGCCTGATCCTGGGCGTTATCATCGCCTTCGCGACCTTGGTCGTGAAGATCGTGGATGTTCGCAACAGGTAAGGTGCCCGGCGGGGCTCGGGTAGCAGCCTGAGCCCCAAAGGATTTGAGCCCCGGCCGTAGCAGCGACCGGGGCTCTACAGAAAGGCGGATGTCCTCGCCTGCGAATCATATAGTCCGAAATCGTTCAAAATTCAATTTTGGACACGGGGCGATCTCGGGCGAGATGGTCGTATCAAACGATACCCATCCCCCGCATTTCCCGCTAAGCGCTGGTCCATCACAGCATAGCCATGCGACCCGCCAGTGCTCTACCGCGCGCTGGGTCGCTCGACCGGACCTGAAGACCTATGACCTCTGCCGTTACCGCCGACGCCCGTAAGACCATGAAATCCTTGTACCGCGCGCCCGAGCCCGATGTCCTGAAGCCGCTGCTCGACCGCGCCGCCGCGACGCCGGAGATGCGCGAGCGGATCATGGGCCATGCCTCGGGCCTGCTCGCGGACCTGCGCGCCGCGCAGAATCGCGGTTGGGTGAACCAGTTCCTCCAGGAATATCGCCTCAACTCGTCCGAGGGCGTGGCGCTGCTGAGCCTCGCCGAGGCGTTCCTGCGCGTCCCCGATCCCGAGACCGCCGACCTGCTGATCGCCGACAAGCTGGGCGAGGCCGACTGGCGCGCGCATACCGGGCGGTCGGCGTCCAAGCTGGTGAACTCGGCCACCTGGGGCCTGGTCGTCGGCCGCGCATTGGTGGGCGAGGGTGAGGCGGGGCCGCTCAAGCGGTTGTTGTCGCGCGCGGGCGAGCCGTTCGTGCGTCAGGCGGTCGGCGCCGCGATGCGGATGATGGGCGAGATCTTCGTGATGGGCCGCACCATCGAAGAGGCGATGCGCCGCATGAAGAAGCCCGAGAATAAGGGCTTCACCGCCAGCTTCGACATGCTGGGCGAGGCGGCGCGGACGCATGAGGATGCCGAGCGTTATTTTCAGGCCTATGTGAAGGCGATCGACGCGGTCGGCTCCGACCCGGCGGCGGGGCATTCGGTGTCGGTCAAGCTGTCGGCGCTCCACCCGCGTTACGAGCTGCCGCGCGCCTATGAATGCGTGCCCGCGCTGACCGACATGCTGGCACAACTCGCGCGGCAGGCGGCGGACAAGGGCATCGCCCTGACCGTCGATGCCGAAGAGTCCGAGCGGCTGGAGATGAGCCTCGACATCATCGGCGGTGTCGCGGCGATGCCGGCGCTTAAGGGCTGGGACGGCTTCGGCATGGCGGTGCAGGCTTATGGCAAGCGCGCGCGCGCGGTCATCGCCTGGGCCAATGGCCTCGACCGGATCATGAACGTGCGGCTGGTCAAGGGCGCGTACTGGGACAGCGAGATCAAGCGCACCCAGGTCGAGGGCCTGGCCGACTATCCGCTGTTCACCCGCAAGGCGGCGACCGACGTGTCCTATCTGGCGGTCGCCAAGGACATGCTGGCGGCCGAGAATATCCGCCCCGCCTTTGCCAGCCACAATGCGCTAACCGTCGCGACCATCCTGGAATGGGCGGGCAACAGCCACGACTTCGAGTTCCAGCGGCTGCACGGCATGGGCGACGGCCTGTACGAGCGGCTGGTGCGCGAGCATGGCCATAAGTGCCGTATCTACGCGCCGGTCGGCGGGCATCGCGACCTGCTGGCCTATCTGGTCCGCCGTCTGCTGGAAAATGGTGCGAATTCGAGCTTCGTGCATCAGCTTGCCGATGCGCGGCTGACCGAGGCGGAGATCCTGGCCGATCCGGTCGCCAAGATCGCCGCCGTGGGTGGCGCGCGGCACCCGAGCATCCCGCTGCCCGTCGACCTGTTCGCGCCGGGCCATCGCAACTCGACTGGCATCGACCTGAGCGACATCGCGACGCTCGCCGCCACGGTGAAGGCGGTCAACGCGCCTGCCGTGACGCCGGTCGCCGCAACCGCCGATGTCGCCGCGTTGGTCGCGCGCGCGCATGCGGCTTTCCCGGCCTGGAACGCGACGCCGCTCGACACCCGCGCTTCCGTGCTGGAAAAGCTGGCCGACCTGCTGGAGCAGGACCGCGAGCGGTTGATGGCGATCCTGGTGCAGGAGGCGTTCAAAACCATCCCCGACGCGATCGGTGAGGTTCGCGAGGCCGCTGATTTCTGTCGTTACTATGCGCAGCAGGCGCGGGCGCGCCTCGGCTCGGTCGAACTGCCCGGGCCGACCGGCGAGCGCAACACGCTGCACCTCGAAGGGCGCGGCGTCTGGGCGACTGTCGCGCCGTGGAACTTCCCGCTGGCGATCTTCCTGGGCCAGACGGTCGCGGCGCTCGTCACCGGCAACACCGTCGTCGCCAAGCCCGCGCCGCAGACGCCCGCCATCGCGCAAGCCGCAGTCGAACTGGCGTACCGGGCGGGCGTGCCGCGCGACGCGCTGCTGCTGGCGGTTGGCGGGCCGGAGGTCGGCCAGGCGCTGACCGAGGATCACCGGATCGCGGGCGTGGCCTTCACCGGGTCGACCGCCACCGCCAAGCGGATCGCACGGACCCTGGTGGCCGATGACGATCGCCCGATCGTGCCGCTGATCGCCGAGACCGGCGGCATCAACGCGATGATCGTCGATTCGACCGCGCTGCCCGAACAGGTGGTGGCGGACGTCATCACCTCGTCCTTCCGCTCGGCGGGGCAGCGTTGCTCGGCGCTCCGGCTGCTGCTGGTGCAGGCGGATGTCGCGGACAATGTCATCGAGATGCTCAAAGGCGCGATGGAGACGCTGGTGCTCGGCCCCACGGGCCAGCCGGCGACCGATGTCGGCCCGGTGATCGACCGCGCCGCCTATGACAAGCTGATGGCCTATCGCGCGGCCATGACGGCGCGCACGATCAAGACGCTCGACGCGCCCGCCGACGGGCTGTTCGTGCCGCCGACGCTGATCCGGTTGGACCGGGTGGAAGACCTGACCCAGGAATGGTTCGGCCCGATCCTGCATGTCGCGACCTGGGAAGCGGGCACGCTGTCCGAGACGATCGCGAAGGTGAATGCCAAGGGCTATGGCCTGACCATGGGCCTGCACAGCCGCATCGCCCGCGCCAGCGAGGTCGCCGAGAGCGAGGCGGCGGTCGGCAACCTCTATATCAATCGCTCGATGATCGGCGCGGTGGTGGGCAGCCAGCCCTTTGGCGGCGAGGGTCTGTCGGGCACCGGGCCCAAGGCGGGCGGGCCGCATTACCTGTACCGCTTCTGCGCGGAGCGGGCGGTGTCGGTCGACACGACCTCGGCGGGCGGCAACGCCACGCTGTTGTCGCTGGACGAAGGCGGGATCTGATCCGATCTATTCCTCCCCTGCAAGGGGAGGGGGACCATGCGAAGCATGGTGGAGGGGTGTCCCCGCTGGCCGTGACACCCCTCCGTCAGTCCTTCGAACTGCCACCTCCCCTTAAAGGGGAGGATTAATTTGCCCGATGCACCTCGACCGGCTGGACCTGCGGATAGGGCATGACCAGCGTCCCGTCCGGCGCGGCGGTGTAGGTCGTCTGGGTGGGATAGGGGATGGAAATCCCCTCCGCCGCGAACCGCTTCATCAGCGTGACGAGCATCCGGTTGCGCAGGTCATGCGCGGTGGCCCAGTCGTCGCCGGGCACGTCGAACTGGAGCGCGAAGTCCAGGCTCGACGCGCCGAAATTCTCGAACCCGGCGCGGGCGACCTTGCCGCCTTCGCCCTCGACGATCTCGGTCAGCAGGGCGGGGATGCGTGCCAGCGTTTCGGGCGGGGTTTCATAGGCGACGCCGATCATGAACGACAGCCGGACATGGTCGCGCACGGTCGTGTTCTGGATTTCCTTGTCGAGCAGCTGGCGGTTGGAGATGATGCGCAACTCGCCCGTGAAGGCGCGGATGCGGGTGGATTTCAGGCCGATCGACTCGATCACGCCATTGGTGCTGTCATAGCTGATCTTGTCCCCGCGTCGGAACGGCCGGTCGAAGATGATCGCGAGCGCGGCGAACAGGTCGCCGAAGATGCCCTGCGCGGCCAGACCGATGGCGATACCGCCGACGCCCAGACCCGCGACCAGGCCGGTGACGTTGACCCCCAGATTGTCGAGCACCACGACCAGCGCGATGGCGAACAGCACCACCGTCACGAGGAGGCGGATCAGCCCCATCGCCGACAACAACGCCTCGCCCGAATAATGTTCGGAGCGGGTGCGATGTTCGATCGTGCCGAGGATCAGTTCGCGCGCCCAGATCGCGGCCTGGAACGCGCTGGCGATGGTGAAGAAGAAGCTGATCGTCTTGGCGACTTCGCCCGGCGCGCCCGCATAGCCCGCGACCAGTTGCGCGGCGAGCGTGACGATGAAGAACATGTTCGTCCGCGCGATCGCATGGCCCAGGATTATGCCCCAGCCCCCTGCGAAACCGGGGCGGCTGCACAGCTTGTCGCCCAGCCTGCGGACCCAGAGCAGCGCCAGTACGATAACGGCACCTATGCCGATCGCGATCAGCACCTTGAGCCAGTAATCCTGCACCCATTGATAGGTCGCGTTGACGATGCCCCTGACTTGGTCGGGAATGCGGGAGCCGTCGAAGATCGGCGCCTTGGGCGAGGATTTCGCCATGGGGACTCCTTGAATACGGGGGCGGTCAGGCCGCCTTGCTGGCCGGGGTTCCGGCCTCGAGAAATGCGATGAGCCCGCACTCGACGCGGGACAGCCCCGCACGCGCACGCGGCAGGCGCAGGGTCTTGCGAAACGCTGCTTGGCCCTCTTTGACGAGCGCGATCAGCGAGGGGTGGACATAGGATTTGCGCGCGATGGCGGGGGTGTTGCCCAGCTTTGCGACCACGGGCTCCAGCATCGCCTTCAGGCTGAGGTCCGCCTCGGCCAGCGCCAGCGCCTCGAACGCCGCGACGCTGGCGGCCCAGGTACGGAAATGCTTGGCGGTGAAGTCGCAGCCCGTGGCTTCGCGGATATAGCCATTCACGTCCGACGAGGTGACCGGATTGGCCTCGCCATCCTCGTCCACCCAGGCGAACAGATGCTGTTCGTCCAGATCCTGGCACCGCTTCACGAAGCTGGCGAGCGAGCGGTCGGTCAGGGTCATGTCGCGCATCTTGCCCGACTTTCCCCGGTAACGCAGGCGCAACGTCGTGCCCTTCACCTGCCCGTGACGCTTGCGCAGCGTCGTCGCGCCGAAACTCTTGTTGGTGGCGGCATAGGCTTCGTTGCCGACGCGGATATGGCCGTTGTCGAGCAGCCGGACGACGGCGGCGACCGCGCGATCCTTGCACAGGCCGCGCTTCTTCAGGTCGGCCTCCACCCGCTTGCGGAGCCGGGGCAGGGCATGGCCGAACGCGGCGCAGCGTTCATATTTCGCCGCTTCCTGCGCCTCGCGGAAATCGGCGTGATAGCGATATTGCTTGCGCCCCTTCTCGTCCCAGCCGACCGCCTGGATATGGCCGTTGGCGCGCGGGCAGAACCAGGCGTCCTGATAGGCGGGGGGCAGGCCGATGCGGTTCAGCCGGTCGATTTCGTCGCGATCGGTGATCCGCTCGCCCTTCGGGCTCCAATAGGCCCATTGGCCGCGGACCTTGGTCCGGGTGATGCCGGGCTTGCTGTCGTCGCAAAAGACTAATCGGGTGGCCATCGCTCTCTCTCGGGTCGTCCTTGCAAATGCGTCGCTGGTCGCTTCGTTCCGGAACGGCCGATGCGGTCGCGGGTTCTGACTGGGCCGATCCCCCCAGGCATTCCCGACAGGAGTTTTCATCATGGCCGATCTTTCCCAGGCACGCGTCCTGATGCTCGCCGCCGACGGATTCGAGACCGTCGAGCTGTTCAAGCCCCGCCAGGCGCTGGAAGACGCCGGTGCGAAGGTGACGCTCGCCTCGCTCAAGTCCGACCCGATCCAGGGCATGGAAGGCGACATCAACAAGGCGGAGACCGCGACCCCCGACCTGACCGTCGACGAGGTCGATACCGACGATTACGATGCGCTCGTCATCCCCGGCGGCACCTGCAACCCCGACAAGCTGCGCCTGAACGAGCGCGCGGTCGAGATCGTCACCGAATTCATGGAGGACGACAAGATCGTCGCCGCCATCTGCCACGGCCCCTGGCTGCTGGCCGAGGCGGACGTGATCGATGGACGTCGCCTGACCAGCTATCCCTCGATCCGCACCGACCTGTCCAATGCGGGCGCCGATGTGGTGGACGAGGAGGTCGTGGTCGACGGCAACCTGATCACCAGCCGCAAGCCGGATGACATCCCCGCCTTCAACCAGGCGATCCTGACCGCGCTGGAGGACGAACTGGCCGACGAGGAAGAGACCGAAGAGGCGTAAACTCAATCCTCCCCATCTGCGATGGGGAGGGGGACCGCGCCCGCAGGGCGTGGTGGAGGGGCATGGCTGGTTCGTCGCCCCTCCACCACCGCTTCGCGGTGGTCCCCCTCCCCGAGCAAGCTTGGGGAGGATAGGCATCATCCCTTCGCGGGACGATCCCGGGCGTCGCATCCTCTGCCCATGCATGGCAGGATGCGGCGCCCGTTCGCTTTTTCAGGATGTCCTCCCATGCGCCTGGTTCCGCTCCTATTCCTCGGCATGACGTCGGCCGCCGCCCTCGCGCAGGGCAGTGCTGCGCCCTTCACGGTCGGCGGGCGTGGCTTCGGCACATTGCAGGAGGCGGTGACGGCAATCGGCGATGGCGACGGGACCATCCGCATCGCGCCGGGCACGTACCGCGAATGCGCGGTGCAGACGGCGGGGCGGGTCGCCTATGTCGCCGCCGAGCCGGGCAAGACGATCTTCACCCGCATCGCCTGCGAGGGGAAGGCGGCGCTGGTCCTGCGCGGGCGCGGCGCACAGGTGCAGGGCATCGTGTTCAGCCATATCGAGGTCGGCGACGGCAATGGCGCGGGCATCCGCATCGAGAAGGGGCCGCTGTCGGTCAGCAACGCGATGTTCCTCGACAGCCAGTCGGGCATCCTCTCCGCCGACGATCCCAACGGCACGGTCAGCGTCGATCATTCGACCTTTTCGGGGCTGGGCCACGACCCGACCGGCACCGGCGCGCATGGCATCTATATGGGCCGCTACCGATCGCTGCGCGTCACCGCCTGCCGGTTCGAGCGCGGGCAGGGCGGCCATTATGTCAAGACGCGCGCGCCTTATGTCGAGGTGCTGGACAGCAGCTTCGACGACAGCCACGGCCATATGACCAATTACATGATCGACCTGTCCAACGGGGCGAAGGGGCGGATCGCGGGCAACGAGTTCGTCTTCGGCCGCGACAAGGACAATCACTCGACGCTGATCACCGTCGCGCCGGAGGGGGCGAAGAACGACTCGTCGGGGCTGGTGGTCGAGAATAACCGCGCGCGGCTGGCACCCGGTGCGGGCTTCAATCCGGTGTTCGTCGGCAACTGGGCGGGCGAGCCTTTGGTGATCCGCGGCAACATCCTGGGCCCCGGCATCACGTCGACGGCGCGAAAGTGGTAGGGCGGAACAGCGGCTTCTGCCGCGCCTCGCGCGTCTTGCGGGTCAGATAGGTGTCGAGCCCGATCTGCGCGGCCATCAGCTGATAGAGGAAGGGGTTGAACGCGATCCCGACGAACGCCCCGCCCAGCAGATAGATGAGATGCCCGTGCTGGAGCGCACCCGCCAGCTGCCCGCCCCAGTGCAGCGGATCGCTGGCGGCCCGGTAACGGCGGCGTAGCGCCTCCATCCGCAGGATTCCCGCCAGGTTGATCCCCAGCCACAGGAACAGCCCCGGCCAGCCCTGTTCGCCCAGCATCTCGAAATAGCTGGAGTGATAGGCACGGGCGCGGTCGGTGGTGACGCGCTTCTCCACCTTCGAGTCGTGCGCCGAGCCCTCGACCGAGGTCAGGTCGAACCGCACCGAATTCTGCAGATAGGCCTCGAACCCGCCCCCGAACGGGTTGGAGGTCGCATAGTCGAGCGTCCATTTCCACACCGCCAGCCGGGTCGAGGCGGACTCGTCCCCCTGATAGGTGCGGATGGTGTTCATCCGCTGTGTATAGGAGGAGGGCAGCAGCGGCACGACCGCCACCCCGGCGACCGCCAGCGCGCCGATATAGAGCAGCCGCCGCTTGACGTCGCGCAGCATCAGGATCGCCAGCAGCCCGATGCACAACAGCCCGGTCCGCGCCGAGGTGCCGACCGGGATCAGCAGACAGGCGAAGATCAGTCCCAGCCCGAACACCCGCACCCGCCAGTCGGGTGGGAAGATCGTGCCGTGCCGCATCAGCCACAATATGGTCGGAATGACCGAGATGGCGACCGCCGAGATGATGCTGCCCTCGTACAGCCCGGTATTGTTGTTCACCATCAGGTTGAGTTCGCCGTAACCGCCGCCGCTGACCAGCGTCTTGACCCCGCCGACGATGACGATCGACGCCAGCGACAGGACCATGAACAGCAGCAGCGCCTCGATCCGCAGCCGGGTGCGCAGGGTCAGCGGCAGGAAGACGGCAAAGGCCAGCGCCTTCCACACCCATCCCCATTTGTCCGCCGCCTCGATCGGGAAATCGGCCCCGAAATAGGTGGTGATCCCGCAATAGATCAGCAGCATCAGGATGCCCGCCTGCCGCGCGGTGAACCGGCTGTCGCGCTTGTCGTCGACCAGCGCCCAGGCCCCGACCGCCGCGACCACCGCGATCAGCGAGATCGGCACCGTGTTCAGCAGATAATAGGTCAGCCGCTGGGGCGAGACGATATCGATATAGATATAGGTCAGCACCAGCAGGAACGGGCGGCGCAGGCCCATGCCGAACAGGCTGACCAAAAAGCCGATCAGGAACAGGTCACGCATCGCCGCGTGGCCGTTCGCCGGGGCGTTTGATTCGCGACGGACGCTCGACCTCGCCCTCCTGGTCCAGATCGCGGCGGGTCAACAGGCGCCACGCCGCCAGCAGCATCAGGCCATGGGTCAGCAGCAGGGCGAAACTGTCGATCATCGCCCCTCCTTCCCATTCCAAAACGGCGCGGTCGGCCACGCTTATAAACCCACGGTTGACGCGGCGTTAAGGGGTGGCATGACAGGCATAACGCCATGCGTATCCTGCATATCCTCGACCACGGTCTGCCGCTGCAAAGCGGATACACGTTCCGGACGCGCGCGATCCTGAAGGCACAGGTCGCCCAGGGGCATGAGGTGGCGGCGGTGACCGGGCCGCGTCAGGGCAAGGGCGAAGGCGGGGTCGAGATGCTCGAAGGGCTGACCTTCTACCGCACCCCCAGCGCGACCGGCACGCCCGACGGGCTGGTCGGCGAGGCGAGGGGGATGGCCGCGCATGTCCGGGCGATCGGCGCGGCGGTCGACGCGTTCCGGCCCGATATCCTCCATGCCCATTCGCCCGTGCTCGATGCGCTGGCCGCCTGGGTCGTGGCCCGGCGGCGCAAATTGCCGCTGGTCTATGAGATCCGCGCCTTCTGGGAGGATGCGGCGGTCGGCAACGGCACGGGTGTCGAGGGCAGCCGCCGCTACCGCGCGACCCGCGCGCTGGAAGGCTGGGCCTGTGCGCGCGCCGATGCGGTCGCGGTCATCTGCGAAGGGCTGCGCGGCGACCTGATCGCGCGGGGAATCGCGGCGGACAAGATCATCGTCTCGCCCAATGGCGTCGACCTGACCCTGTTCGGCCGCCCGCCCGCCCGCGACGACGCATTGGCGCGCGAGCTGGGGCTGGACGATGCGGAGGTCATCGGCTTCATCGGCAGCTTCTATGATTATGAGGGGCTGGACGACCTGATCGCCGCCATGCCCCGTCTGGTCGCGGCACGGCCCCGCGCGCGGCTGCTGCTGGTCGGCGGTGGCCCGATGGAGGCGGCCTTGCGCGCACAGGCGCAGGCCTCGCCTGTGGCGTCGGCGATCCGCTTCATCGGGCGCGTGCCGCATCAGGCGGTCGAGCGCTATTACGGGCTGGTCGATATCCTCGCCTATCCGCGCAAGAAGATGCGGCTGACCGATCTTGTCACGCCGCTGAAACCGCTGGAGGCCATGGCGCAGCGGCGGCTGGTCGCGGCGTCCGATGTCGGCGGGCATCGCGAGCTGATCCGCGACGGCGAGACGGGAACGCTGTTCCCGCCCGACGATCCGGTCGCGCTGGCCGATGCGCTGGCGGACCTGCTGTCGAATCGCGGGATATGGGAGGCGCGGCGCGATGCGGGGCGATATTTTGTTGAAACCGAACGCGATTGGGCCTCGAATATCCGCCGTTACGAACCTGTTTACCGAAACCTGCTAGGCAAGGCGCCGATCGGATCATGACCTTCACCGCGACGCCTTCCCCCTATCGCTTCATGCCCGCGCTGGTCGGCGGGGCGTTTGGCGTGCTGCTCGCCTTCATCCTGCTCGTCGCGCCGGTCTGGCGCCTGGAAATGCTGGTCGCGCAGCTGGGGCTGGCCGACATCTTCTCCGCCGCGCAACCGCCCTTGGGCGTCAAGGCGCGGCTGTTGCTGGCGTTCGGGATCGGTGCGGGCGGCGGGGCCGTCCTGTGGGCCGCGACCTATCTTCTCTGGGGTCCGGGCGGGCTGCTGGCCCGGCGCGCCAAGGCCGAGGATGCCGAGGACGAGGATTATGTCCCCAGCGTCCGCCGCTCCGACCGCCACCCCGATGCGCCGCCGCGTCGCCCGCTGCTCGCCGCCGAACTGGGCGCACCGCCGCCCCCGCCGGAGGACGAGGACATGCCCGACATGGAGCGGACGCTTCCCGCCGATCTCGACATGCCGCTGGCCGCGTTCGATCCGGACGCGATCCGCGCCGTCCCGCGCGAACCGGAACCTATGCCGATCCCCCCGATGCGCGAGCCCATTGCCGAGGAACGCGGCGGCGCGCTGCCGCTTCGCGGGGACGAGTCGATCGAGGCGATGCTGGAACGGCTGGAGCGCGAAACCGCGCTGCGCAAGGCGCACCGGCAGGGATAAGTCGCTCCAGGCCGAGTCGAAATAAAGAGTATTTGGTTCGCGCAGAGGCGCGGAGGGCGCAGAGGCGTCGCCGGCCGGGGATGCGTGGCCCCTCTCTTCACAGGCGGAAGGGCGCGATTTTCGAGATCCTATCTCTGCGTCCTCCGCGCCTCTGCGCGAACCTCATTTCTCCTTGAGGCTCCCCCCACGGCGCGCAACGCTCACGCGAACGGATGACGGGCAAAGCGCGGACCCGGCCACCGCGAAAAACCAAACGCCCGCCCGGACGAATCCGGACGGGCGTCTGATGCCATCGGCAAGGGGAGCGGGCCACCGGCCCGCCCCCGACGGGCGGATTAGGCCGCCAGCTTGCGCAGAACGTACTGCAGGATGCCGCCGTTCAGGAAATATTCCAGCTCGTTGACGGTATCGATGCGGCACTTGGTCAGGAAGGTTTCGGTCGAGCCGTCCTTGCGGGTCAGGATCACCTCGACATCCTGACGCGGACGGATCGCCGCCACGTTCTGGATGGTGAAGCTCTCGGTGCCGTCCAGCTTCAGCGTCTCGCGGGTCACGCCCTCGGCGAACTGCAGCGGCAGGACGCCCATGCCGACCAGGTTCGAACGGTGGATACGCTCGAAGCTCTCGGTGATGACCGCGCGGACGCCGAGCAGGTTGGTGCCCTTCGCCGCCCAGTCGCGCGACGAGCCGGTGCCATATTCCTTGCCCGCGACGATGACGAGCGGCGTGCCGTCGGCCTTGTGACGCATCGCGGCGTCATAGATCGGCATCACTTCGCCGTCATACTGGGTCATGCCGCCTTCGACACCCGGCACCATCTCGTTCTTGATGCGGATATTGGCGAAGGTGCCGCGCATCATCACGTCGTGGTTGCCGCGACGCGCGCCATAGGAGTTGAAGTCTTTCTTGGCGACCTGATGCTCCTGCAGGAAGATGCCTGCCGGGCTGTCGGCCTTGATCGAACCGGCCGGGCTGATGTGGTCGGTCGTGATCGAGTCGCCCAGGATGGCGAGCGGCTTGGCCTCGATGATGTCGGTGACGGGCTTCGGCGTCATCTCCATGCCCTCGAAATAGGGCGGGTTGGCGACATAGGTCGAAGCGGCGGGCCAGGCATAGGTGTCCGAGCCGGTCACCTCGATCGCCGACCACTTGGCGTCGCCCGCATAGACATTGCCGTAGCGCGAACGGAACATCTCGTCGTCGATGTTCGCATCCATCAGGCTGCGGACTTCGTCGTTCGAGGGCCAGATGTCCTTGAGATAGACGTCCTGGCCGTCCTTGCCCTGGCCGATCGGCGTCTCGCGCATGTCCTGCGTGACGGTGCCCTTCAGCGCATAGGCCACCACGAGCGGCGGCGAGGCGAGGAAGTTGGCGCGCACGTCGGGCGACACGCGGCCCTCGAAGTTGCGGTTGCCCGACAGCACCGAGGCGGCGACGATGTCGTTGCCGTTGATCGCCTTCGAGATCGGCTCGGCCAGCGGACCCGAATTGCCGATGCAGGTGGTGCAGCCATAGCCGACCAGGTTGAAGCCGATCGCGTCGAGATCGGCGGTCAGGCCCGCCTTGTCGAGGTAATCGGTCACAACCTGGCTACCGGGGGCGAGCGAGGTCTTGACCCAGGGCTTGGGCTTCAGGCCCAGTGCGTTCGCCTTGCGGGCGACCAGGCCGGCGGCGACCAGCACGCTCGGGTTCGAGGTGTTGGTGCAGCTGGTGATCGCGGCGATCACGACGTCGCCGTCGCCGATGTCATGGCCACGATCGTCGACCGAGACGCGCGCGGGGGCGCCCTTCTTGTACACCTTGGCGAGGTCGGCGTTGAACACGTCGTCGACTTCGGTGAGGATGACCTTGTCCTGCGGACGCTTCGGACCGGCCAGCGACGGCACGACCGTCGACATGTCCAGCTCCAGCGTGTCGGTGAAGACGGGGTCGGCGGCATCGTCATGACGCCAGAAGCCGTTGGCCTTGGCATAAGCCTCGACCAGGGCGACATTCTCGTCCGAACGCGCGGTCAGGCGCATATAGTCGAGCGTCTTGTCGTCCACAGGGAAGAAGCCGCAGGTCGCGCCGTACTCGGGCGCCATGTTGGCGATCGTCGCACGGTCGGCGAGCGTCATCGACGACAGGCCGGGGCCGTAGAACTCGACGAAGCGGCCGACCACGCCCTTGGCGCGCAGCATCTGGGTGATGGTCAGCACCAGGTCGGTGGCGGTGATGCCTTCCTGGAGCTTGCCGGTCAGCTTGAAGCCGACGACTTCGGGGATCAGCATCGACACGGGCTGGCCGAGCATCGCGGCTTCCGCCTCGATCCCGCCGACGCCCCAGCCGAGCACGCCCAGGCCGTTGATCATCGTGGTGTGGCTGTCGGTGCCGACCAGCGTGTCCGGGTACGCGATCGCGGCCGAGCCGGTCGCATGCTCGCCGGTCTCGGTCGAGGACCAGATGGCCTGGCCGATATATTCCAGGTTCACCTGGTGGCAGATGCCGGTGCCCGGCGGAACGACCGAGAAATTGTCGAGCGCCTTCGAGCCCCACTTCAGGAACTCATAGCGTTCCATGTTGCGCTGGTATTCGAGGTCGACATTGTCCTCGAACGCCTGCGGCGTGCCGAACTCGTCCACCATGACCGAGTGGTCGATGACGAGGTGGACGGGGACCTGCGGATTGATCTTGGCCGCGTCGCCGCCCAGCTTGGTGATCGCGTCGCGCATCGCGGCCAGGTCGACCACGCACGGCACGCCGGTGAAGTCCTGCATCAGCACGCGGGCCGGGCGATACTGGATCTCGCGGTCCGAACGCTGGGTCTTCTGCCAGTCGACGATCGCCTGGATATCCTCGCGCGTGACGGTCGTGCCGTCCTCGAAGCGCAGCAGATTCTCCAGCAGCACCTTCATCGAGAAGGGCAGGCGGCTGATGTCGCCGAGCTGCTCGGATGCCTTGGCGAGGCTGAAATAATCATAGGTCTTGCCGTCGACGTTCAGCGTCGAGCGGGTCTTCAGGCTGTCCTGGCCTATCGCAGTCATGGGCGTCCCTTCTTGGTCGAGCCGAGCACGCCCGGGGGACACGGCAGCATGCAGCCGCGAGCAGGCGCGCCGGGAATAAATCCGGTAGACGCCAGCGGCCTTAGCAATGGCGGGGCCGACAGGGAAGGGTGTCAAGTTGCGGAAACGCCGTCGTCCCGCCCTTTCCCGCGATGCCCTTTCCCGCAACGATCGCAACCGGCGGTCCTGTCGTGGAAAATCCGTGGAACAGCTGTGCCGAATGACGGGTTGAGCCGTCATGGATGGAGTTCGGATAATGCACGGCCTGATCGTTTCACGATTCCCCGTATCGGATAGGGGGCACGAAGCGGTAACGGCGCGTTCGCCATTGTCCGCGATACGCCGCGACGCGCGTACCGATGGTGGATGGCGGTGATGGCGAAGGACACGCCCCAATCGCCCCGCCGACCCGACCCGATCGTCGCGGTCGGCCTGCTCACCCAGCGTGACCTGGACGTGCTGGGGTCGGGTTTCCGGCGGTCCTTCCCGGTCCAGGAGGATACGGCGTTCGACGATCTGTTGAAGGCGCTCGACTCGATTGAGGGAATCGCGTCCTCCACCCGGCGCGAGTGAGGCGGCGGGAGCCGAATCAAATCCTTAAATATTCGTGTCCTGGCCAAATCGGACGCCAAATCGGACAAGGAGTGTCTTGGCGAGGCACCACTCTCGCGGCTAGGGCGTGGAACGCACGCGGGCGATCCGCCCGGCGTGGCCGGAAAAAGTGATGACCCCCGAACGTTTCGCCCTGTTGACCCGCCGCCATCGCGAATGTCTGCGCGGGGTGAAGGCCTTGAAAGGGTCCAAGGAAATCGCCGCCGAGCTGGGGCTCGGGAAATCCACCGTCGACAGCTATCTGACCGAGGCCGTTCGCCTGCTGGGCGCGCGCAATCGCCGCGACGCGGCCATCGCCCTGGCCGATTTCGAGGCCCATGAAAATGACCAAGTCCCTGAAATCGAAGCAGAACCTACCCCGCATAAAATCATACCCGATTCTGCGGGGCTAGTTTCCGAACCGACGCCCATGCCACTTCCGATGGCACCGGATGGGAGTACGGTCGGCGGGGCGGTGCAGGGCGGCCATGTCCACGCATCGCCCCGCTTGTCTCTCCCGGTCCGGCGTCAGGGCCAGGCCCGCAACGACATGACCATGGCCGAAAGGCTGCTGTGGATCCCCACGATCGCCGTCGCGCTCGCCATCGGCTTCGGCATGCTGGCGACGGGACTCGATGTGATGACCCGGGTCATCGGGCGGCTGTCGCACCTTGGCTGACGGCAATGTGCCATGCCGCCGGGAGCGGGCATGGTCGAAATCGGGGGCAAGCGATGATGACCGAACATGAATCGGCACTTCAGGTGACCGAGCTGCTGTGGAAGCTGGAAAACGATCTCGACGCGGCCTTCGCGACGGCGGGCGCATTGGCGATGGCCCTGCCGCGGGCACGGGCCGAAGCGAAGCTGTCGGCGGTCGTCGGCCAGCACGCCTTCGAGATGCTGGGCCAGGCGATGATGGCGATCGGCCAGGCGCGCGGCCATACGGTGCAGAGCCACCGCATCCTCGAAAAGGTCGGCAAGACGATCGGCTTCGACGCCGACGAATATGGCGACAACCGTCCCAAGCCGCCCGAAGTCACCGGCACGGTGTCGCCGATGCCGCTGCGCGCCGCGGCCTGATCCGACAGGCACGGCGTGTCCGACCCATCATCCAGGCAGCGGGGCACGCCGTGACTCACGTCTATGTCTTCAACTTCCTGCAAGGGCTGGTCTGCCTCTATGCGCTGACGCTGGGGGGATGGCCCGAGCGCACCACCGCCGTGATCCTGCTGTGCGCGTCGATCGCGACGGTGGTCCTGCCCTTCGATCCGTCGACCAGCTTTCACCGCGTCGAGGCGCTGGAGCTGGGCATCGACCTGGCGTTGATGATGGGGCTGACCGGCGTGGCGTTGCTGGCCAACCGGTTCTGGCCGCTATGGCTGGCCGCGTTCCACCTGCTGGCGGTGGGGATTCACGGGGTCAAGGGCTTCGACCCGGCGCTGATGCCGTGGATGTATGCGGCGGCGGGCGGCAAGCTGGCCTATCCCATGCTCGTCCTGCTGGGGATGGGGGTGCTGCGCCATCGCATCCGGCTGGCGCGCTATGGCACCGATCCCGACTGGACCCTGCCATGGCGGGGCGGCGAGCGGCATGGAGCCTGAATTTCGCCTGCTGCACTGGCCCGAGGCGGATCGCGCGAGCTTCCAGCATTTCGTCGAGGTCATGGCGGACGTGCAGACTCGTATCGCGGCCATTTCGGGGACGCCCGGCGGCGGTGTGCCGGTGCCGCGTGCGCCGCGCGTGCCGACCCCGCGGGAATGCGCGCGGATGATCCTGAACCAGCGGATCGAGCTGCGCCGGATCGCGGGGCCCTGTGCCGACATGTTCGGCGACCTTGCCTGGGAAATCATCATCGCGCTGTTCGAGGCGGGCAAGCCGCTGTCCGACGAGGCGCTGCTGAGCGCCATCGGCCTGTCACCGGAGGGTTTGACCGGCCCCCGCTGGATCGCGCTGCTCGTCCAGCGCGGCTGGGTCGAGCGCCACGAGGACGGATTGACGCTGGGCGCACCCGCCGAGGCGATGCTGACCCGGTATTTCGCAGGGTTCTGAGCGCGATCGGGCGGGGTGAAACTCCTGACGCGGCCAAGGGTTCAAGGGACACGGGCAAAGGCAAGGAGACGGACGAGATGGCCGAGGATAATGGCGGCGGCGCGGGTGCGATCGGTGGCGATATGGGCACCGGCGCCTTTGCCGACCGGGTGAAGGGCGCGGGCGAGGCGATGCAGGCGACCGGCCAGAAGATGGCCGAGGGCGGATCGCAGGTCACGCTCAAGATGCTGGAACAGGCCGAAACCAACACGCGCGAGGCTTTTGCCGCGATGCGCTCGGCAGCCTCGGCCAAGGATCTGGGCGACGTGATGCGCATCCAGACCGAGTTCCTGCGCGAACAGGGCAATCGCTCGATGGCACAGGCGCGCGAGATTGGCGAGCTGATCGTCCAGTTCGGTCGCGACGCCGTCGGCGCGGCGCGCGGGTCCGGCAATTAAATACTGACGGCATTCCGCCCGGCGCGAGAGGCGGCCGGGCGGGATCGCCTCAGCCGGCGGGGCTGACCGGCACGGGGCCGTTGGCCGTCGCCTCCAGCAGCGAGTCGCCGCCCAGCACGCGGTAGAGGGTGACGCGGTTGCTCGCCGCCGTCAGCTGGGTCGCGATCACCGTGCGCTGCGCCGAATAGAGCGAGCGCTGCGCATCCAGCGTGTTCAGGAAGGGCGTGATCCCGCCGCGATAGCTGGCTTCGGTCAGGCGATAGGTGTCCGCCGCCGCCGTCAGGAAGCGGCGATTGGCCCCCAACTGGTCGGCGATGGTCCCCTGCCGGGCCAGCGCATCGGCGGTTTCCTGGAACGCGGTCTGGATCGTCTTTTCATAGGTCGCCAGTGCGGCATCGCGCTGCGCCTCCGAATAGCGGACCCCGGCGACGCCCGCGCCCGCCTGGAAGATCGGATAGCTGACCGACGGCGCGACCGAATAGTTGAAGCTGCCGCCCGAGAAGAGCGAGGACAGCGCCGTGCTGGCAAAGCCGACCAGCCCGGTCAGCGAGATACGCGGGAACAGCGCCGCGCGCGCCGCGCCGATCTGGCCATTGGTCGCGCGCAGCTGATATTCGGCCTGCACCACATCGGGGCGGCGCAGCAGGATGCCCGAATCGAGCCCGGCGGGCAGGGTGGCGATGGTGGGGGCGGCCTCCTCGATCGACGCAGGCAGCAGGCTGGTCTCGATCGGCGCGCCGACCAGCAGTTGCAGCGCGTTGACGTCCTGCGCCACGGCGGTCTTCTGCTGCGCGAGATCGGCCTGCGCGGTGGCGAGCACCTGTTCGGCCTGCCGCAGGTCGGTGCGCGGTGCGATGCCGCCCTCCAGCCGGGCGCGGGTCAGCGTGACGCTACGCTCGGCACTGGCGGCGGTCTGCTGCGCGATGGCGAGCAGGCTCTGGTCCGCGCCATAGTTCAGCCAGGCATCGGCGATGTCGCCGACCAGTGTCAGCCGGGTCGCCCGCGCCCCCGCCTCGGTCGCGAAATAGCGGTCGAGCGCCGCGCCGGTCAGCGACCGCACGCGCCCGAACAGGTCGAGCTCGAACGCGGTCGTGCCCAGATTGACCGACCAGGCGCTGCCATTGCCGCCCGAGCCGGTGACGATCGAGCCGCCGGTGCCCCCGGTTCCCACACCCGTCCCGGTTCCGCCGGTGCCGACACCGCCCGTGCCCGTGCCCGTTCCGCCGGTTCCGGTGCCTGTGCCGCCATTGCCGACCGCCTGGCTCGCCGCGCCGCCCGATCCGCGATCGGTATAGCTGTAGCGGCCGGTCGCATCGACCTGCGGCAACAGGCTGGCGCGCTGGATGCGATATTGCGCCCGCGTCGCGGCGATGTTGGCGGCCGCCACGCGCAGGTCGCGATTGTTCGCCAGCGCCTGCGCGATCAGCCGTTGCAGCCGCGCGTCGCGGAAGATGTCGCTGTAGCGCACGCTGGGCAGCGCCGCCTCCGACTGGCGGAGATAGGCATCACCGACCGGCCAGGAGGCCGGCACCGGCAAGGCGGGCTGGACATATTTGGGCGCCATCGAACAGCCCGACAGGGCGGTGGCGGCCAGCAGGATCGCGGGCAGGGGGAATGGAATACGCATCACGCCTTCTCCGCGCCTTCGGTGGCGGCGGGACGATGCCCCGCGCCATGCTCGCTCGTCGGACGCCCACGCAGACGGGCCAGGCCGTTGCGCACCGACCGGCGGACCAGCACGAAGAAGAGCGGGATATAGAAGATCGCGAGCACGGTCGCCGTCAGCATGCCCCCGATCACCGCCGTGCCGATCGCGATCCGGCTGTTCGCGCCCGCGCCGGTCGAGATGGCGAGCGGCAGCACGCCGAAGATGAAGGCGAAGCTGGTCATCAGGATCGGCCGCAGGCGGATCTTGGCCGCCTCCAGCGCGGCGTCGATGATCCGCTTGCCCTGTTTCTCCGCCTGCTCGGCGAACTCGATCATCAGGATGGCGTTCTTGGCCGCCAGCCCCATCGTCGTCAGCAGGCCGATCTGGAGATAGACGTCGTTGGTCAGCCCGCGCAGCGTCACGAAGGCGACCGCGCCGATCAGGCCCAGCGGGATGACCAGCAGCACCGCGAACGGGATCGACCAGCTTTCATAGAGCGCGGCCAGGCACAGGAAGACGACCAGGATCGACAGCCCGTACAGGATCGGCGCCTGCCCGCCCGACAGCCGTTCCTGATAGGACAGCCCCGCCCAGGCGACCGAGGTGCCGGGAATGTCCGCCGCCAGTTCGGTCATCCGCTGCATCGCGTCGCCCGAGCTGTAGCCCGGCGCGGCCGATCCTTGAAATTCATAGGAAGGGATGCCGTTGAACCGCGACAGGGTGGTCGGCGCCACGCCCCAGTTGATCGTCGAGAAGGATGAGAAGGGCGCCATCTGCCCGCTCGACCCGCGGACGAACCATTGCTTCAGGTCCTCGGGCTCGGCGCGGTACGGCGCGTCGCCCTGGACATAGACACGCTTCACGCGGCCCCGGTCGATGAAGTCGTTGACATATTGGCCGCCCCAGGCGGTGGACAGCGTGCTGTTCACCTGTTGCTGCGAGAGGCCGAGCGCGGACAGCTTCTGCTGGTCGAGGTCGACGCGCAGCGTGGCGATGTCGGGCAGCTCGGTCAGGCGGACCGAGGCCAGCTTGGGATCGGCATTGGCCTTGGCGAGCAGTTCGTCGCGCACCGCCTCGAACTTCTCCAGCGGCATGCCGGAGGTGTTCTGCAACTCCATGGTGAAGCCGTCCGACTGGCCCAGGCCGCGCACGGCGGGAGGGACCAGCGCGAAGACCTGCGCGTCGCGCAAGCCCCGGAACGCGGCGGAGGCGCGGCCGGTGATCGCATCGGCGCTGTTTTCCTTGCCCTTGCGATCGGCCCAGTCGACGAAGTTGATGAAGCCCTGGCCGGTATTCTGGCCGCTGGTGCCGCCACCGCCGCCGCCCGCGACCGAGAACAGCACCTGGACGTTCTTGCCCTCATGCTGCGCGAAATATTGCTCGACGCGGCGCTGGATCTCCATGGTGCGGTTCTGCGTCGCACCGGCGGGCAGGCGGAACTGGACGATGGCCGCGCCCTGGTCCTCGGTCGGCAGGAAGCCGGTGGGCAGGCGCAGGAACAGGATCGCCAGCAGCGCGACGACGCCGACATAGATCAGCAGGAACAGCCATTTGCGGTCGACCACGGTACGCACGGCCGAGACATATTTCTCGACCGTCCAGTCGAAGCGGCGGTTGAACCCGTCCTTCGCGCGCTGGAGCCCATGCGCCACGCGCGGGAATTTGCGGTCGAGCCAGGCGCCGTCCTCGCCCTCCTTCGCCTTCTGCTTGAGCAGCGTCGCGGTCAGCGCGGGCGACAGGATGATCGCCACCGCCACCGACAGGATCATCGCCGAGACGATGGTGATCGAGAACTGGCGATAGATGACGCCGGTCGACCCGCCGAAGAACGCCATCGGCAGGAACACCGCCGACAGGACCAGCGCGATGGCGACCAGCGCGACGGTGATCTCGCGCATCGACTCGATCGTCGCCTCGCGCGGGGTCATGTCGGGATTTTCCTCGAGCAGACGCTCGACATTCTCCACGACCACGATCGCGTCGTCGACCAGCAGGCCAATCGCCAGCACCAGCCCGAACAGGGTCAGCGTGTTGATCGAGAAGCCCGCCATGTAGAAGATGGCGAAGGTGCCCAGCAGCACCACCGGCACCGCGATCGTCGGGACCAGGGTCGCGCGCCAGCTTTGCAGGAAGACGAACATGACGATGACGACGAGGATGATCGCCTCGATCAGCGTCTTGACCACCTCGTCGATCGACAGCTTGATGAAGGCGGTGGTGTCGTTGGCATAGGCGACCTTCAGGCCCGGCGGAAAGCCCTTGGCGACGCGGGTGATCTCGGCCTTGACCAGCTCGGCGGTCTTCAGCGCGTCGGCGCCCGGCGCCATCAGGACGGCGATACCGGCGCCGGGATGCTGGTTGATCCGGCTGACCGCGGCATAGCTTTCCGCGCCCAGCTCGATCCGCGCCACGTCCGACAGCTTGACGGTCGCGCCGTTGTTCAGCGTCTTGACGATGATCTCGCGGAACTGCTCGGGCGTCTGGAGCCGCGACTGCGAGGTCACGGTGGCGTTGAGCATCTGGGTCGAGGCGGACGGCGTGCCGCCGACCTCGCCCGCCGCGACCTCGGTATTCTGGTTCTGGATCGCGGTCGTCACGTCCGAGGGCATCAGCTGGTACGAGGCCAGCTTTTCCGGGTTCAGCCAGATGCGCATCGCATATTGCGATCCGAACACATTGGTGTCGCCGACGCCCTGGATACGGCCCAGCGGGTCCTGGAGATTGGAGACGAGATAGTCGGAGACGTCCTGATTCGTCATCCGGTTCGTCTCGTCATAGACGCCCGCGATCAACAGGAAGTCGGGGTTCGACTTGCGGACGACCAGCCCCTGTTGCTGCACCTGTTGCGGCAGGCGCGCGACCGCCTGCTGGACCTGGTTCTGGACCTGGACCTGCGCGATGTCGGGGTCGGTGCCCTTGGCGAAGGTGGCGGTGATCGACACCGAGCCGCGGCTGGACGAGGAGGACTGGAAATAGAGCAGCCCGTCGATGCCGGTCAGCTGCTGTTCGATGACCTGGGTGACCGAGTTTTGCAGCGTCTGCGCCGAGGCGCCGGGGAAGGTGGCGCGGATCGACACCTGGGGCGGGGCGACGTCGGGATATTGCGCGATGGGCAGGCCCATGATCGCGCCGACGCCCGCCAGCATGACGATGATGGCAAGGACCCAGGCGAAGATGGGACGATCGATGAAGACGCGGCTGAGCATGGTCCGGTCAGCCCGCCTTGCCCTTGGCGGCCTGCATCGTCTTCATCTGTTCGGGCGAGGGGGGCTGGACCTTTTGCGGGCTGTTGGCGGGCACCGCGCGCACGCTCTGGCCGTCGCGCAGGTTGGACAGGCCCTGGGTGATGATGCGGTCGCCCGGCTTCAGCCCGTCGGTGACCACCCAGAAGCTGCCCTGCGTGCGTTCGGCCTTCACCGTCCTCTGCTGCACCTTGTCGTTCGGTCCGACGACGAACAGCGTCGCATTGCCCTTCGCGTCGCGCGACACCGCCTGCTGGGGGACCAGATAGGCGCTGGTGTCGATCGCCTGCGCGAACCGCGCGCGAACGAACATGCCGGGCAGCAGCAGCCCCTGCGGATTGGGGAAGCGCGCGCGCAGCGTCACGGTGCCGGTCTGCGGATCGACCACCGCCTCGGCGAATTCGACCGTGCCGACCTGCCCGTAGTCAGTGCCGTCCTCCAGCCGCAGCCGGACCTGCGCGCTGGCGGGGATCAGGCCGTCGCGCGCCGACAGGCTGCGCCGCAGCGACAACAGGTCACTCGCCGATTGCTGGATATCGACGAAGATCGGGTCGAGCCGCTGGATCTGCGCCAGCGGATCGGTCTGGTTCGAGCTGACCAGCGCGCCGACGGTGAACAGCGAGCGGCCGATCCGCCCGCTGATCGGCGCGGGGACGGTGGTGAATTGCAGGTTCACCCGCGCCGTCTCCAGCGCGGCGCGGGTCTGCGCGACCTGGGCCGCCGCCTGCCGCGCGCTGGCCTGGGCGTTGGTATAGTCCTGCTTCGAGATCGCCTCGATCTGCGCCAGCGGGCGGTAGCGTTCGGCCTGGATCCGGGTCGCCTCGGCATTGGCCTGCGCGCTTTGCAGGTTCGCGGCGGCCTGGTTGGCGGCGGCGCGATAGAGGCGCGGATCGATCTCGTAGAGCGGCTGGCCGCGCTTGACGAGCGCGCCCTCGGTGAACAGGCGGCGGCGGATGATGCCGGTCACCTGCGGCCGGACGTCGGAGCTTTCAAAGGCGCTGGTCCGCGCGGCCAGTTCGGTCACGATCGGGGCGTTGGTCGGCTGCACGGTCACGAAGCCGACGGTGGGCGTCGCCTGCGCGCCATTGCGTCCCTTGGCGGCGCCACCCGCTTCCTTCCCGCCGCATCCCGACAGCGTCAGCAGTGCGACGGCCATGGCCGTACCGGCGAGCATGCCGTGCCCGCGAAAACCTGCAAAGTTCAATTCGTCCACCTGCCTGAAAGTCCGGCCGCGCGCCCGGCATGCGCGAAAATGCGCGACCGGGACGAAACGTTGCTGAGCGCCAACAAATTGCACGCGGCGGGTCCTAAAAGGCAAGCGATGATGGCCTAATTCCCCTGCCTTAATTGTCGCAAATTGTCGCGCTGCGGCAAAACCGCACCGGGTGGGGAGCCTTTGCGTTTCTCAAGCATTTTCAAACGACATGACCGATCGCGATGCCGATAAGCGCCTGGCCGCTGCCACAGCGGTCGATGAGGTTTGCGACAACATGCTCGTCGGATTGGGAACGGGATCGACGGCCGCCCATGCCATCGCCGCGCTGGCCGCCCGAAAGCTGAGGATCGACGCCGTCGCCACCTCCGAGGCGAGCGCCGCGCTGGCGACGTCGCTGGGAATTCGGGTGCGCGATTTCGCCACGGTTTCGCGCGTCGACCTGGCGATCGACGGGGCGGATGCGATCGATGCGCGGCTGCGCGCGGTCAAGGGCGCGGGTGGCGCGATGCTGCGCGAGAAGGTCGTGGCGGCGTCCGCCGGCCGGATGATCGTGATCGCCGACGGGTCGAAACGCGTGGCACGTCTGGGCGGCGCGCCGCTGCCGGTCGAGATACTGCCCTTCGCGGCGGCCTTTGCGACGTCGCGGCTGGCGCAGCTGTTCGTCCGCTGCGTCGAGCGTCAGGATTACCGGACCGACAATGGCAATATCGTCATCGACGGCCATGGCTGGGACGATGCGGCCCCGCATGCGCTGGCGGACGCGCTGATGGCGATCCCCGGCGTCGTCGGGCATGGCCTGTTCCTCAGCGAAATCGATGCCGCCTATATTGCCGACGACGGAATCGTTACCCGGCTGGAACGGGGGCGGAACCCGCGCTAAGGCCGGTGACGCATGGCAACCAGGATCGTTCGCGCCCGCGTGCGGTCACATATACGAAGGATGAGGCCAGATTCCATGACCGATGCCACCACCAACGCCGTGGCCGACACCCATCTGCACGAAGATGGGTCGATCGAGCGCCTGACCATCGACACGATCCGTACCCTGTCGATGGACGCGGTGCAGCAGGCCAATTCGGGCCACCCCGGCACGCCGATGGCGCTGGCCCCGGTCGGACATACCATCTGGTCCAAATTCCTGCGCTATGACCCCGCCCATGCCGACTGGCCCAATCGCGACCGTTTCGTGCTGTCGGTCGGCCATGCCTCGATGCTGCTCTACTCGCTGATCCACCTCGCGGGGATCGAGGAGATCGACGCGGACGGCAACAAGTCAGGCAGGCCCGCGCTGAGCCTGGAAGACCTGAAGGGCTTCCGCCAGCTCAATTCCAGGACGCCGGGCCATCCCGAATATCGCCACACCACTGGCGTCGAGACGACGACCGGCCCGCTGGGCGCGGGCTGCGGCAACTCGGTCGGCATGGCGATCGCCGAGCGCTGGCTGGCCGCGCATTTCAACCGCGAGGGTTTCCCGGTCTTCGACCATGACGTCTATGTCGTGTGCGGCGACGGCGACATGATGGAGGGCGTGGCGTCGGAAGCCGCCTCGACCGCCGGGCATCTCAAGCTGTCCAACCTCTGCTGGATCTACGATTCGAACCAGATCTCGATCGAGGGCGGCACCGACATCGCGTTCAACGAGGATGTGGGCAAGCGGTTCGAGGCCTATGGCTGGAACGTGCTGCACGTCGACGACGCGAACGACGTGGCCGCGCTGACCGCCGCGCTCGACACCTTCAAGGCGACCGAGGACAAGCCGACCTTCATCGTCGTGAAGTCGGTGATCGGCTATGGCAGCCCCAAGGCGGGCAGCGAGAAGGCGCATGGCGAGCCGCTGGGCGAGGATGCGATCCGCGCGACCAAGAAGGCCTATGGCTGGCCCGAGGACGCCAAGTTCCTGGTCCCCGACGGCGTGCGCGAAGCCTTCCAGGGCGCGATCGAGGCACGCGGCAAGCCGCTGCGCGACGAATGGGTCGCGATGACCGATCGCTACCGCGCCGAATATCCCGAACTTGCCGCCGAACTCGACGCGATGCTTGCCGACAAGCTCCCCGAGGGCTGGGACAGCGACATCCCGGTGTTCGAGGCGGATGCCAAAGGCATTGCCAGCCGCGACTCGGGCGGCAAGGTGCAGAACGCCATCGCCGCCAAGGTGCCGTGGCTGATCGGCGGCTCGGCCGACCTCGCGCCCTCGACCAAGACGCTCATCAAGGACGGCGGTTCGTTCCAGCCGGGCAGCTATGAGGGGCGCAATTTCCACTTCGGCGTGCGCGAGCATTCGATGGGCGCGATCGTCGACGGCATGGCGCTGTCGCATCTGCGCTCCTACGGCGCGACCTTCCTGGTCTTCTCCGACTATATGCGCGCGCCGATCCGCCTCGCCGCGATCATGGAGATCGGCGCGGTGTTCGTCTTCACGCACGATTCGATCGGCGTGGGCGAGGACGGTCCGACCCACCAGCCGATCGAGCATCTGGCGACGCTGCGTGCGATCCCCGGCCTCGACACCATCCGCCCCGGCGATGCGAACGAAGTCGCCGAGGCATGGCGCTGCGCCGTCGAGTCGGCCAGCCACCCGACCGCGCTGATCTTCTCGCGCCAGGCGCTTCCCACCCTCGACCGCGGCAAATATGCGCCTGCCTCGGGCGTGAAGAAGGGCGGCTATGTCCTTGCGGATTGCGACGGCACACCCGACATCATCCTGATCGCAACGGGGTCGGAACTGTCGCTGGTGACGGACGCCTATGAGACGCTGAAGGCCGATGGCATCAAGGCGCGCGTCGTCTCGCTGCCGAGCTGGTATCGCTTCGAGCTGCAGGATGCGGCCTATAAGGACAGCGTCCTGCCGAAGGGCGTGACCAAGCGTCTGGCGGTCGAGCAGGCCGGGTCGATCGGCTGGGACCGCTATGTCGGGTTCGACGGTCGCACGATCACCATGTCGACCTTCGGCGCATCGGCGCCGCTCGCCAAGTTGCAGGACAAATATGGCTTCACCCACGGCAATGTCGTGAAGGTGGCCCGCGAAATGCTGGAGACCAAGTGATGAGCAAGCTGTCGGAACTGGGCGCCAAGGGCTGCGCCCCCTGGCTCGATTTCGTCGATCGCAAGTTCCTCGAGGCGAAGGGGCTGGAAAAGCTCGTCGCCGAGGACGGGCTGACCGGCGTCACCTCCAACCCGTCGATCTTCGAAAAGGCGATGGGGCATGGCGATGCCTATGACGGCACGCTGGCGGCGTTCGACAAGGAAAATCCCGGCGCGGCGACCATCGACCGTTACGAGCATCTGGCGATCCAGGACATCAAGGCGGCGGCGGAAACGCTGAAGCCCGTCTATGACCGTCTCGACGCCAAGGATGGCTATGTCAGCCTGGAAGTGTCGCCCTATATCGCCGACGACACCGATGCGACCATCGCCGAGGCCGAGAAGCTGTGGCACGCGGTCGACCGCCCCAACCTGATGATCAAGATCCCCGGCACCGAGGCCGGCGCGCCCGCCATCTCGGCGACGATCGCCAAGGGGATCAACGTCAACGTCACGCTGCTCTTCTCGCAGGCCGCCTATATCAAGGTGGCCGAGGCTTATGCCGCAGGGCTTGAGGAGCGGGTCAAGGCCGGGCAGCCGATCGACCGGATCGCCAGCGTCGCCAGCTTCTTCATCAGCCGCATCGACTCGGCGATCGACAAGAAGATCGACGAGCGCGTCGCCGCCGGTGACGCGGAAGCCGAGGCGCTGAAGGCCGTGCGCGGCAAGGTCGCCATCGCCAACGCCAAGCTGGCGTATCAGTGGTATCTCGACTTCCTGAAGTCCGACCGCTGGCAGGCGCTGGCCGCCAAGGGCGCGCAGCCGCAGCGGCTGCTCTGGGCCTCGACCGGGACCAAGGACCCGTCCTTCCCCGACACGCTCTATATCGACACGCTGATCGGGCCGGACACGGTCAACACCATGCCGCCCAAGACGATGGACGCCTTCCGCGACCATGGCACGGTGGCCGAGACGCTGACCGCCGATATCGACGAGGCCAAGCATGTTCTGGCCGAGGCCGAGCGGCTGGGCCTGGACCTGGACGGTGTGACCGGCACGCTGGTCGCGGAGGGGGTGGCCTCCTTCGTCAAGGCGTTCGACGATCTGCTCGGCGCGATCGGGCAGAAGCAGCCCGCGACGGCCTGATCCGACAGGCCCCCTTCCCAGGGCGGGAAGGGGGCCTTTCACTTTCCAACGACATCAAGAACATAATGGAGTTCCGCATGAAGATCGGTCTGGTCGGCCTTGGCCGCATGGGTGGCAATATCGCACGCCGCCTGATGCAGGCTGGGCATCAGGTTGTGGCCTGGGATCGCAGCGACGAGGCGGTGCAGACGCTCGCCAAGGACGGCGCCGAGGCGGCCACGGGGCTGGAGGACATGGCCACCAAGCTGGCCGACAAGGCGATCTGGTGGGTGATGCTGCCCGCAGGCGGCCCGACCGAGGACACGATCGCGGAGATCGCCAAGCTGGCCAAGGACGGCGACGTGGTGATCGACGGCGGCAACAGCTTCTACAAGGACGACATTCGCCGCGCCAAGTCGCTGGCCGAACAGGGCATCCATTATGTCGATGTCGGCACCTCGGGCGGCGTCTGGGGCCTGGAGCGCGGCTATTGCATGATGATCGGCGGCGACAAGGAAACGGTCGACCATCTCGACCCGATCTTCGACGCGCTGGCGCCGGGGCTGGGCGATATCGTCCGCACGCCGGGCCGCATCGCCGAGAAGGTCGATCAGCGCGCCGAGAAGGGCTATATCCATGCCGGTCCCGCCGGTGCCGGTCACTTCGTCAAGATGATCCACAACGGCATCGAATATGGGCTGATGCAGGCCTATGCCGAGGGCTTCGACATTCTGAAGTCGAAGAACAGCGACAAGCTGCCCGAGGACGAGCGTTTCGACCTGAACCTGACCGACATCGCCGAGGTCTGGCGTCGCGGCAGCGTGATCTCGTCCTGGCTGCTCGACCTGACCGCGATCGCGTTGGCCAAGGACGAGATGCTCGAGCAGTTCTCGGGCCATGTCGCCGATTCGGGCGAGGGCCAGTGGACGATCGACGCGGCGATGGAGGAGAAGGTCCCGGCCAACGTCCTGACCGCCTCGCTCTTCGCGCGCTATCGTAGCCGGGTCGATCATACGTACGGCGACAAGGTGCTGTCGGCGATGCGCTTCGGCTTTGGCGGCCATACCGAAATCCCGCAATGAGCGATCCGGCTTCGGGGCCGATCCGGCTGGTCGTGTCGGATGTCGACGGCACGCTCGTCGACCCTGACAAGAAGCTGCGCACCGCCACCATCGCCGCCGTCAAGCGGCTGGAGGCGGCGGGGGTCGGCTTCACCATCATCAGCGCCCGGCCCCGGTCGGGGCTGGGATGGCTGGCCGACGAGCTGGCGATCGATGCGCCGATCGGCGCGTTCAACGGCGGGACCGTGTTCCGCCGCGACGGCCGCATCGATGCGCAGTTCCGGGTGCCGGTCGCCGTCGTGAACGACGTGCTGGCGATGGCGGCGGACAATCCCGTCGCCATCTGGATCTTTGCCGATGATCGCTGGTATGCCAGCAGCGATGAGGGCGTTCATGTCGAGCATGAGCGCAAGGCTTCGTCGCAGGAGCCGGTGATCACGCAGGACTTTGCCGCGCTGGTCGACAAGGTCGACAAGATCACGTTGGTCAGCGACGACGCCGATCTGCTGCGCGGCCTGCACGAAAAGGCGAATGCCGCGCACGGCGCCGAGGCGACCATTGCCCAGTCGCAGACCTATTATCTCGATGTGACGGCGCTGGCCGCGAACAAGGGCGACGGCGTCGCGACACTCGCCAAGGCCTTTGGAGTTCCCCTCGAACAGGTCGCAGTATTGGGCGATCAGGCCAATGATCTTCCCATGTTGACACGCGCCGGGTTGCCGATCGTGATGGCGAATGCGCCGGACGCTGTTAAGGAACAGATATCGGTACACACCCGTTCCAACGCGGACGACGGCGTGGCCTATGCCATCGATACCTTCATCATGCCCAGAATTGGAGTGTCTTCATGAAGCAACTGGTTGCGTTCGACCTCGACGGTACGCTGGCCGAAAGCAAACAGCCACTGGGCGAGCCGATGGGGGAGGCGCTGGCCGACCTGCTCGACGTCGCGCATGTCGCGGTGATCTCGGGCGGGGACTGGCCGCAATTCGACAAGCAGGTGGCGAGCCGCCTGCCCGAGCGCGCCGACCGCACCAAGCTGTGGCTGATGCCGACGACCGGCACCAAGCTCTATACCTATCAGGACGGCGGCTGGACCCCGGTCTATGCCGAGCTGTTCGACGATGCGACCAAGGCGAAGATCCTGGAGGCGTTCGACGCCTCGCTGGAGGCGACCGGCTTCGTCCCCGAGCAGACCTGGGGCGAGCGGATCGAGGATCGCGGCAGCCAGATCACCTTCTCGGCGCTCGGCCAGCAGGCGCCGATCGACGCCAAGGAACATTGGGACCCCAAGTTCGAGAAGCGCAAGGTCATCCAGGCCGACCTGAAGGAGCGGCTGCCCGGCCTCTCGATCAACATGGGCGGCGCGACCTCGATCGACATCACCCGAGAGGGCGTCGACAAGGCCTATGGCCTGAAGAAGCTGCGCGACGCCAGCGGGATTCCGCTCGATACGATGATGTTCATCGGCGACGCGATCTTCCCCGGCGGCAACGACTATCCGGCCAAGGAACTGGGCCTCGATACCGTCCGCGTGCGCGATCCCGAAGAGACGCTGGCGGTGATCGCGGGGATCGTCGCCTGTCTGAAGTAAGCACGACCGCGTCGGAGGCGCTGCGCGCGCGCACCGCCTCCGCGCATGATGCGGTCGATACGGCTTATGGCGCGTATCGGCTGGACGACCGGGACAGCTACGCGGCCTTTCTGACCGCCCATGCCCGCGCCTTGCCGGCGGTCGAAACATGGTTGCAGGGGCAGGATGTGGCGTTCCCATGGCGGTCGCGGCGCGAGGCGCTGGCGGCGGACCTTGCGGCACTGGGGCAGGAAATGCCCCAGCCGCTGCCATTCGATCTGCCCGAGGACGAGGCGACCCGCTGGGGCGCGCTCTATGTCACCGAGGGTTCACGGCTGGGCGGCGTGATGCTGGCCCGGCAGGTGGGGGAGGAATTTCCCTGCGCCTATCTCGAATCGGGGTTCGGTTCGGGCGAGTGGCGGGCCTTTCGGCATGCGCTGGACGAGGCGGCGGTGGACCCCGCATGGATCGACCGCGCCGTGGCGGCGGCGGAGCAGGTGTTCGGTCTGTATCGACGGGCGGCCTAAGGGGATGCCGTCGGGGCGTTCCCTCCGCTTCTGTTGAATCCCCTAACTCCGTTCAGCCTGAGCGAAGTCGAAGGCCACGCCCCTCCCATCGCCTCATTCTGCCTGGCGGGGTGGATTCCCTTGGCCTTCGACTTCGCTCAGGCTGAACGGGGGGTGGGGGCTGGCATTATTGCCCCCCTCAATCCGCGATCGGAGCGATCACGATGGCGCGCAGGCCCGGCTGGTTGTCGGCATATTCGATCGTGCCCGACAGCCGCTGCATCATCGCCGTCATCATCCGGCTGCCGAAGCCGCGCCCGTCATCGTCGCCATGGCTGCGTCCGCGCCCTTCGTCCGCAACGACCAGGCGCAGGCGGTTGCCATATTGCTCCAGCGTGATCGTCACTGGACCCGCCGCGCCGCCATAGGCATATTTGGTCGCGTTGATGATCAGCTCGGTCGTCACCAGCCCCAGATTGACCGCCCGGTCGGTCGGCATCAGCGCGGGCGCCAGGTCGAGACGCATCATGGAGGCCCATTCGGCCCCCAGCGACTGTTTCATGTCGCCGACCAGTTCCTCCAGATAGCGCGCCAGATCGACCGTCTGGATCTGGTCGTCGCGGTACAGCCTGCGGTGGACCAGCGCGACCGCCGACAACCGGGCCTGCGCCTCGGTCAGCTGCTCGCGGACCTGCGGGTCGTTGGTCGACCGCGCCTGGAGCGCCAGGAAGGACGAGACGAGCTGAAGGCTGTTCTGGACGCGGTGATCCACCTCCTTCATCAGCACGTCCTTCTGGAGCAGGAGCGCGTCCTTGTCGTCCATCGTCCGCTGAAGCGCGGCGTTCAGCCCGCGCAGCCGGTTGTTCTGAAAGGCATCGTGCAGCGCCCGGCGCAGGCGATGCGCCGCCTCCATCTCCTCCAGCGTCCAGCGGCGCGAGCGGCCGCACACCGTCTCGCTCCAGCTGGCGAAGGAGGCGCGAGGGGTCAGCGTCTCGTCGGGCGACAGGCCGACCGACTTGTGCGGATTGCCCGCCCATTCGATCTCCTCGACCTGTTCGGGACGGAACCACAACAGGGTCACGCCGCCATCGACCAGCGGCAGCACCAGCATCCCGCTGGCCGTCGCGGCGAGCGCCTTGGCGTCGGACGACACGTTGCCCAGCTCATGCGTCGCATAAAGCTCGCCGCCGGTGCGCGCGGTCGCCCAGCGCGCCAGCTCGATCATCGCCAGCGGCGGCGGGCAGACGCCATGGCTCTGCACCTTGCCGCCCTCGACCATGGCAAAGCCGGTCGCGCCCAGCATCGCCATCAGTTCGGGCATCATCCGCGCGATGGCGGTCGAAATTTCGCCCAATCCGGTGATGCGCGGCAGGATCGCATCCTCGTCCGCGCGCAGGCGCAGCCGCTCACGATAAAGCTCGGCCTCTTCCCGCGCGCGAATCTGGCGGGCCAGTCCACCCGCCAGCGCGGCGGCCGCAGCGCGCAGCTCGCAGGACAGGCGACGCGGGCTGTGATGGTGGCAGGCGATCATCCCCCATAACAGCCCGTCCTTGACGATCGAGATCGAGGCGGAGGCCGCGACCCCCATATTCCTCAGATAGCGGACATGGATGGGCGACACGCTGCGCAGGCCGACATCGCTGAGGTCCACCGTCTCGAACCCGGCGGGGCGCAGCGGGGCGGGGACATAATCCACATCGGGGATGCTGCGCGTCCGGTTGCGGATATACAGCGCACGCGCCTGCCTGGGGATGTCCGAGGCAGGGAAATGATGGTTCAGGAAGGAATGGAGCTCGGGCGTGCGGGACTCCGCCACGACCTGCCCCGAATCCTCGTCCATGAAGCGATAGAGCATGACCCGGTCGAACCCGGTCAGCGTGCGAAAAAGCGTCGCCGCCCGCTCGTAGAGCATCGGCAGGTCACCCGCCCGCTCGAAACTGGTCGCCGCCGCGTCCAGCCAGTTCAGCGGACTGCCGCCGCCCCAGGGGGTGTCCGCGATCCCCGGCTCCAGTTCGACCAGCAGCAGATGGTCGGGCGTGCGATGGACGACCGCGGTGAAAATTTCGGAAAGGCCATGGACCGGGCGCACCGCCGACACCGATCCTATGACGGAGGGCACCGCACCGACGATCTGCGCCACCTCGTCCCCGACCAGCGCGGCGATCGGCTGGCCGAGCCAGTCGGGCGCCAGCCGCTCCTCGATCGCACCGGCTCCGGCGACGACGCACAGCGTATCGGCCGCCACGACCAGCAACAGGCCATGGGGTTGAATGGTGCCTGGAATGTGAATGGGTTCCCGATCGCAAGCCGTAATATCCTGGCCAGGGTCGGTTGCGATGGTACGGGTGGCCATCAGGGTCGGGCTTTCCTCTCTTCCCTGCCACATGCCGGGTTACTGACCCCTTTGCAAATGGTTGAGCACGACAATCGATCCCTTATCGCGACACCTAATCTCGTTTTGGAACAATCATTGCGCGGTCGGGTAATATCCGGTTAAAGCCACGCAACGGACATCAGATCCGCTGGAGAGGACATGATCGACGATTTCGACTTCGCGCTCGGCGAGAGCGCGGACATGATTCGTGAGGCGACGCGCCGCTTCGCCACCGACCGGATCGCCCCGCTGGCCGCGCGCATGGACGCGGAGGACTGGTTCCCGCGCGACATCTGGCCCGAAATGGGTGCGCTGGGTCTGCACGGCATCACCGTCGACGAAGCCGATGGCGGGCTGGGTCTGGGCTATCTGGAGCATGTCGTCGCGATCGAGGAAGTGTCGCGCGCCTCGGCATCGCTCGGCCTGTCCTATGGCGCGCATTCCAATCTGTGCGTCAACCAGATCCGCCGCTGGGGCAGCCCCGAGCAGAAGGCGAAATACCTGCCCGGCCTGATCTCTGGCGAGCATGTCGGCAGCCTGGCCATGTCGGAAGTGTCGGCGGGGTCCGACGTCGTCTCGATGAAGCTGCGGGCCGTGAAGGCCGATGGCGGCTGGGTGCTGAACGGCACCAAATTCTGGATCACCAACGCGCCCTATGCCGATACCTTGGTCGTCTATGCCAAGACGGGCGAGGGCAGCCGGGGGATCACCGCCTTCCTGATCGAAAAGGCCATGCCCGGCTTCGCGATCGGGCAGAAGATCGACAAGATGGGCATGCGCGGCAGTCCGACCGCCGAGCTGGTCTTCAGCGACTGTTTCGTGTCGGACGCGCAGGTGATGGGGCCGGTGAATGGCGGCGTCGGCGTGCTGATGAGCGGGCTGGACTATGAACGCGCGGTGCTGGCGGGGATTCAGCTGGGCATCATGCAGGCGTGCCTCGACGTGGTCGTGCCCTATGTCCGCGAGCGTCGCCAGTTCGGCCGGGCGATCGGCGAGTTCCAGCTGATCCAGGCCAAGGTCGCCGACATGTATGTCGCGCTCAATTCGGCGCGGGCCTATGTCTATGCGGTGGCGCGGAGTTGCGATGCCGGACGGACGACGCGGTTCGACGCGGCGGGTGCGATCCTGCTCGCCAGCGAAAATGCGGTGAAGGTGGCGATGGAGGCGATCCAGGCGCTGGGCGGGGCGGGCTATACCAAGGACTGGCCGGTCGAACGCTTCGCGCGCGATGCCAAGCTGCTCGACATCGGGGCGGGGACCAACGAAATCCGCCGGATGCTGATCGGCCGCGAACTGATCGGCAAGCTCGAAAAGGTGGCGCAATGACGGCCGACGCATTCCTCCCCAAGCTTGCTTGGGGAGGGGGACCGCGCTCGCAGAGCGTGGTGGAGGGGCAAGCCCCTCGCCCCTCCACCACCGCTTCGCGGCGGTCCCCCTCCCCATCGACGATGGGGAGGATGTGATGGGGGCTATTCTTTCCACACGGGTCGCCCGTGATGATACGGCGTTCCGCGCCAACGCCGACCATAACCGTGCGCTGGCCGAGCGTCTCCGCGCCGATGTGGCCAAGGCTGCTCTTGGCGGAAGTGAAACCGCCCGCGAACGCCATGTCGCGCGCGGCAAGCTGCTGCCCCGCGAGCGAGTGGAGCAACTGCTCGACGCGGGCGCGCCCTTCCTGGAAATCGGCCAGCTCGCCGCCAACGGCCTGTACGAAGACGCGGTGCCCGGCGCAGGCGTGATCGCCGGCATCGGCCGGGTCCATAGCCGCCAGGTGATGATCGTCGCCAATGACGCGACGGTGAAGGGCGGCACCTATTATCCGCTGACCGTCAAGAAGCACCTCCGCGCGCAGGAGATCGCGCTCGAGAACCGGCTGCCCTGCATCTATCTGGTCGACAGCGGCGGCGCGAACCTGCCGCACCAGGCCGAGGTGTTTCCCGACCGCGATCATTTCGGCCGCATCTTCTTCAACCAGGCGCAGATGTCGGCGGCGGGCATCCCCCAGATCGCCTGCGTCATGGGCAGCTGTACGGCGGGCGGCGCCTATGTCCCCGCCATGTCGGACGAGACCGTGATCGTGCGCGGGCAGGGGACGATCTTCCTGGCCGGACCGCCGCTGGTGAAGGCGGCGACGGGCGAGGTCATCTCGGCCGAGGAACTGGGCGGCGCGGACACCCATGGCCGCAAGTCCGGCGTGGTCGACCATGTCGCGCAGGATGACGACCATGCCCTGTCGATCGTCCGCGACATCGTCGCGACGCTGCCGCCGCAGATGCTGCCCGACGTCAACCTGGCCGAGCCGGATGCGCCGCTCTATACGGCGGACGAGCTATACGGCCTGATCCCACAGGACGTTCGCGCGCCCTATGACGTGCATGAGGTCATCGCCCGGCTGGTCGACGGATCGCGCTTCCACGAATTCAAGGCGCTGTACGGTGCAAGCTTGGTCTGCGGCTTCGCGCATATCCATGGCAAGCCGGTCGCCATCCTGGCGAATAATGGCGTGCTGTTCTCGGAGAGTGCGCAGAAGGGCGCGCATTTCATCGAGCTGGCCTGCCAGCGGCGTATCCCCTTGCTGTTCCTCCAGAATATCTCCGGCTTCATGGTCGGCGGCCGTTACGAGGCGGAAGGAATCGCCAAACATGGCGCCAAGCTGGTGACGGCGGTGGCGACGGCGCAGGTGCCCAAGATCACCGTGCTGATCGGCGGCAGCTTCGGCGCGGGGAATTACGGCATGTGCGGGCGGGCCTATTCCCCTCGCTTCCTGTTCACCTGGCCCAATGCGCGGATCAGCGTGATGGGCGGCGAACAGGCGGCGAGCGTGCTGGCGACGGTCCACCGCGATGCCGACAGCTGGACGCCGGACGAGGCGGAGGCGTTCAAGGTCCCGATCCGCCAGCGTTACGAGGACGAAGGCAATCCCTGGTACGCGACCGCGCGGCTGTGGGATGACGGGATCATCGACCCGGCACAGACGCGCGATGTGCTGGGACTGGCGCTGGAGGCGTGCCTGAACGCGTCGATCGCGGAGGCGCCCCGGTTCGGGGTGTTCCGGATGTGATGGGGCGGGGATGCCCCTCCACCACCGCTTCGCGGCGGTCCCCCTCCCCATCGGAGATGGGGAGGATTGCAGACGACGACCTATTCCTCCCCAAGTTCCACTTGGGGAGGGGGACCGTCCGAAGGACGGTGGAGGGGCAAGCGATCGTGAGCCTGCGCAACGATGTAACGGACGACGCTGTCCAGATCCCGAAGCACGTCACGCGCCGCGATCCGCAGAACCGCCACACCATGCTCGCTGAGAAAAACATCCCGCCGAGCATCCCGCTCCGGCCGGTCCCCCCGCTCATGAGCCTCGCCATCCACCTCGACCGCCAAGCGCGCCGCCGGGCAATAGAAGTCGAGCACATAGGCCCCAGCCGGATGCTGTCTGCGAAACCGCAAGCCTTCGGGCCGCTCGCGCAGAACGCGCCAGAGCAGGACCTCGGGCAGCGTCATGTCCCGCCGCAATCCCCTTGCGCGTCGCACCGTCCGGCCCGGCTTCGTCGCTATTCCCATCGCCCCTCCACCATGCTCCGCATGGTCCCTCTCCCCAAGCAGGGTTTGGGGAGGAATGAGGATTAAACCATGTTTTTTTCGCTCCTCATCGCCAATCGCGGCGAGATTGCCTGCCGCATCATCCGCACGGCGCGCGACATGGGTCTGCGCACCATCGCGGTCTATTCGGACGCCGATGCACGGGCGCTGCACGTCCGGCTCGCCGACGAAGCCGTCGCGATCGGCCCGGCCCCGGCGCGCGAAAGCTATCTGGACGCCGATCGCATCCTCGCCGCCGCGCGCGAGAGCGGGGCGGAGGCGATCCATCCCGGTTACGGTTTCCTGTCCGAAAATGCCGAGTTCGCCGAGAAGGTGATCGCCGCCGACCTGGTCTGGGTCGGCCCCGATCCCGACAGCATCCGCGCCATGGGCCTGAAGGACGCCGCCAAGGCGCGGATGATCGCCGCCGGGGTGCCCGTCACCCCCGGCTATCTGGGGGAGGACCAGTCGCCCGACCGCCTCGCCGCCGAGGCCGACGCGATCGGCTATCCGGTGCTCATCAAGGCGGTGGCGGGCGGTGGTGGCAAGGGGATGCGCCGCGTGGACGACCCCGCTGCCTTTGCCGAGGCGCTGGCGTCCTGCCGTCGCGAGGCGGCGGCGTCGTTCGGCGACGACCGGGTGCTGATCGAGAAATATATCCTCTCGCCGCGCCATATCGAGGTGCAGGTCTTTGGCGACCGCCACGGGCAGGTCGTCCATCTGTTCGAGCGCGACTGTTCGCTGCAACGCCGCCACCAGAAGGTGATCGAGGAAGCCCCTGCACCCGGCATGGACGACGCCACTCGGCAAGCCGTCTGCGCCGCCGCGGTCCGCGCCGCGCAGGCGGTGGACTATGTGGGGGCGGGCACGATCGAGTTCATCGCGGACGCCTCCGATGGCTTACGCGCCGACCGGGTCTGGTTCATGGAGATGAACACCCGCCTCCAGGTCGAGCATCCCGTCACCGAGGCGATCACCGGCGTCGATCTGGTCGAATGGCAGCTGCGCGTCGCGGCGGGCGAGCCCTTGCCGATGACGCAGGGCGATCTCTCCATCCATGGTCATGCCATGGAAGCGCGGCTCTATGCCGAGGACCCGACCAAGGGGTTCCTGCCCGCGATCGGCACGCTGGAGGTGTTCGACCTGGGCGACGACCCGGCGATCCGCATCGACACCGGCGTCGAGCAAGGCGCGGAGATCACCCCCTGGTACGACCCGATGATCGCCAAGGTCATCGCGCATGGCGACACCCGCGAGGAGGCGCGCGAGGCGCTGGCCGATGCGCTGGACGAGGCGGTCATCTGGCCGGTGCGCACCAATGCGGGCTTTCTGGTCCAGACGCTCGACCATGTCGATTTCGCGGGTGGCCGGGTCGATACCGGCCTGATCGCGCGCGAGGGCGAGGCGCTGATGCCGCCGCCCGAGCCGTCCGAAGAGGCGCTGGCCGAAGCCGCCGCCGCGCTGATTGGGCAGGACGAACTGACCGGCTTCCGCCTCAATGCCGCGCCCCGGCGGAGCGCGCGCTTCCTGCTCGACGGGCGGCCGATCACCGTCGATTTCAGCGAGGCGGGCGATGTGCCCCCGGCGCCGACCGATCAGGTGCTGATCTCGGAGGGCGGGCAAAGCTGGTCCTTCACCCGCTGGCGCGCCGATGGGCTGGCGGCGGGCGGGGCAGGGGATGGCGCGATTCTGTCGCCCATGCCAGGCCGGATCATCGCGGTCTCCGTGACCGAGGGACAGGCAGTGACGGCGGGCCAGCCGCTCGTCACGCTGGAGGCGATGAAGATGGAGCATGTCCTGACCGCGCCCTTCGACGGCATCGTCACCGACCTGAAGGCCCGGACCGGCGGGCAGGTGGCGGAGGGCATTGCGCTGGTCCGCATCGTCGCGGAGGATGCGGCATGAGCGGGCGCTTCTTCGAGGACTGGGCCATCGGCGACCGGATCGACCATCCGATCCGCCGCACGGTGACCGAGACGGACAATCTCCTCTTCTCGACCATGACGCACAATCCGCAACCACTGCACATCGATGCGGAAGCCGCGCGGGCCAGCGAGTTCGGGCGGATCCTCGTCAACGGCACCTTCACCTTCTCGCTGATGGTCGGGCTGTCGGTGGGGGAGACGACGCTGGGGACGCTGGTCGCCAATCTCGGCTATGACGAACTGGTCATGCCCGCGCCGGTCTTCCTGGGCGACACGCTTCGCGCGATGAGCGAGGTGACGGCCCTGCGCGAGAGCAAGTCGCGGCCGGGCGCGGGGCTGGTGACGTTCCGGCACGAGGCGCTGAACCAGCGGGGCGAGGTGGTATGCCGGTGCCTGCGGAGCGCCCTGGTGAAGAAGCGGGGATAGGGGCGTGGCCTTCGACTTCGCTCAGGCTGAACGGAACTTGGTACCAACCCCCGTTCGCACTGAGCGAAGTCGAAGTGCACGCCCCCAAACTCACAACCGCGTCCGCACCCCGACCCACAAGGTGCGCGGCGTCGCCCGCTCGATCAGCCCCGCGCCGCTATACGCCGCCTCGACCCGCGCATCGGCCAGGTTTTCCGCCCGCGCCTCGATCAGCCAGCCGCGCGTGACCGGCACCGCCGCATAGGCATCCAGCGTCGTCGCGGGGGCCAGCGACCGGACATTCTGGTCGTCCTCGAACTGGCGTCCGACATGCCGCACCGTCCCGCTAAGCGCCGCGCCGCGATGCGTGACCGCCAGCGTCGCCGAGAGCTGGTCGCGCGGAGTCTGGGCCGGACGCAAGCCATCCAGGGGCGCGGCAAGCCTCGATGCCTCGACCCTGGCATCGACATGCGACCAGGAGGCGCGGGCGCTGACCGGCCCCGAGGACGCACTCGCCTCCAGCTCGAACCCTTGCGACCGGATCGCGTCGAGATTCTGCCGCATCCGGTACACGCCATTCGCCGCGACGAAGCCGACGCCGGGGAAGGTCCCCGGCCCGCGCCCCATCGTCACATTGGCGATCGCATCGGTCAGCCGGTTGAGGAAATAGGTGCCCGACAGGCGCACGCCCGCCAGTGGCGTCAGGTCGAACCCGCCCTCGATACCCTCGACATGCTCGGGGTTCAGCGTGGCATTGGCGGCGGTGGCGTCGGCGCCCGCCCGGAACGGCCGGTAGAGTTCGTTGAGCGTCGGCAGGCGCCAGCCGCGATAGGCCGCCGCGCGCAGCGTCACGGGCTCGACCGGCCGCAGCGCCGCGCCCAGCCGCCCGGTGAATTCCTGCCCCGAACGGTCGGGAAAATTGGTGTCGGTCAGCACCGCGCCGGTCGCCAGCGCATTCTCGTCCAGCCGCCCGTTGCGGATGCGCCAATCGTCCACCCGCGCGGCGGCGGTCAGGGTCAGCGTGCCCGCCTCTACGCTGCCATCGGCGAATAGTCCCATGGTCCGCGTCGCACCGCCCGCCTCGCGCCGCCGGGTAGGGAGGCCCGCGACATAGGTGTAAAGCTCCTGCGTCCGTCCGCTGGTATCGCGAATGTCCCCGCCCAGCCGCAGCGTCACGGCCTCGCCCAGCGGCGGGGAGACCTCCACCCGGCCGCCCAGCCCGGTGGCGGGCACATTATACTGGTCGAGCGTCAGCGTCGCTGTGGTCCGCGCGGCGTTCACGCTGGCATAGCGCGAGGCGAATTGCCGCGTCTGGACATAGCCGAGCGCCGACCAGCCCCAGGCGCCGCGCCCGACCAGCCGGACGCTGGCATCCGCCCCGTCCGAGCGATTGTCGGTAAAGTCGGTGCCCCGATCGCGCGCATCGTGAAACGCCGCCAGCGTCATCTGCAGCTCGGTCGAGGGTGCGATCCCCACGACGCCGCGCGCCGCCCCCGAATATTGCTCATACGGGGCGGGGCGGTCGACGGGTCCCCGCTGCCCCTCGACGATGGGGGTGAAGCCGTCGCCCCGCGCATAGGCCCCCGATAATGTCAGGAACCCATCGCCCCGCACCAGCGACGCCGCCCCTTGCGCATCGACCGAATCCCGGCTGCCATAGGATAGCGCCAGATCGAGCGGGGACAGCTGGTCGGGGGTGGCGCTGTCCATCTCGATCGTGCCCGCCAGCGCGCCGGGGCCCCAATATCCCGACCCGCCGCCGCGCGTGACCCGGATGCGCCCCAGCCGCCCGGTGGCATAGGCCGGAAACACCACCCAGCCGCCGAACGGATCGGCCTGCGGCACCCCGTCGAGCACGAGGAGCGCCCGGCTGGAGGCGTTGCCGCCCAATCCGCGCAGCGTGATGCCCTGCGACGTCGGATGCGCCGAGCGGCTGTCCGATCGGCGGAACTGCTGGAGCCCCGCGACATCGGCCAGCACATTCTCCAGCCGCTGCGAGGCGTTCTGCGTGATCCGGTCGCGGTCGATCGTCACCACATCCAGCGCGCGGTCGCCTGGCTGGTCGCTCAGGCCCCGGCCGGTGACGATGATGTCGGGTTCGGTGGTCTGGGCGGGGAGGGTGGTGGGGGCGAGCGCGAGGGCGAGCAGAAGAACGGGCATGGTGAAGTGAGGGTCCCCTTTACGCCCCTTGATAGGGATGCTGCGATGGGAAGACGAATCAGGGCGGGAAGAGGTCCCGACTTCCATGAGTCTCACGCCCCTCCCGCAGGCGGGAGGGGATGGGGGAGGGGAGGTCACGGGCGACGCACTCTGCGAGGCACCATGCCCTCCCCAAACCCCTCCCGCCTGCGGGAGGGGCTTAAGATGGAATGGGTTGGCCGGAAACACGGATGACGTGCCGGAAAAACCCGCTTACAGTCCTGTCATCGTGGCCACCCTGCACACCCTTGCGAACCCCGCGCGCTTCCTGAAGATCGCCCGTCCGCTCACCGGGATTTTCCTGGGGCTGGGCGTCGTGCTGATCGCGATCGCGGTCTGGGCGGGGCTGGCGGTGACGCCGCCCGATTATCTTCAGGGCGAGACGGTGCGCATCCTCTATATCCATGTCCCCGCCGCCTGGCTGGGCATGGGCGGGTGGAGCGGGATCGCGGTGGCCAGCCTTTCGCTGCTGGTCTGGCGGCATCCGCTGGCGCAGGTCGCCGCGCGTGCCATCGCCTGGCCGGGGGCGGTGTTTGCCGCCTTGTGTCTGGCGACCGGCTCGATCTGGGGGCGGCCGACCTGGGGGACGTGGTGGCAATGGGACGGGCGGCTGACCTCTATGCTGCTGCTGCTGTTCGTCTATCTGGGCTATATCGCATTGGCGCGGGCCGATGCCGATCGCGGCGGGGACGGGCGGATTCCGGCGCTGTACGGGTTGGCGGGCACCGCGCTGCTGCCGGTGATCCGCTATTCGGTGGTGTGGTGGAACACGCTGCACCAGGGCCAGTCGATCGGGCTGACGGGGTCCAGCATCGACGGGTCATTGCTCTGGCCGCTGCCCATCGCGCTGGGCGGCTTCACCTTCCTGTTCGCGGCCATCGTGCTGATGCGGATGCGGACCCTGCTGGCGCGGGCCAGGGCCGAGGCGCGGATGCGGCGGATGGCGCGCGCATGAGCCAGTGGGCATTCGTCGCGGCGGCCTATGCGGTGATGCTGGGGGGCGCAGGCACGCTGACGCTGGTCAGCTATCTGGCGATGAAGCGCGCCGAGAAATGACGCCCAAATCGCAACGTCTCACGCTGGCGCTGCTGGCGCTGGCCGCGATCGTCGCGGCGGTGCTGCTCGCCATGTCGGCGATGAAGGACCAGGCGGCGTTCTTCTACACCCCCTCCGACGCGCAGAGGCAGGGCCTGCCGCTGGGCAAGGCGGTGCGGCTGGGCGGGATGGTCGAGGCGGGCTCGGTCCACCGCGCGCCCGACGGGGTGACGGTCCGCTTCGTCGTGACCGACGGCAAGGCGACGACGCCCGTGACCTTTGCCGGGATCACCCCCGACCTGTTCCGCGAGAAATCGGGCGTCGTGGCCGAGGGGCAGTTCCAGCCCGATGGCCGCTTCGTCGCGACCAATTTGCTCGCCAAGCATGACGAGAAATATATGCCCCCCGAAATGGCGGGCAAGCTGCACGAGAGCCGGAGCCTGAAGCCGTGATCGCGGAAGGCGGCCTTGCCGCGCTATGGCTCGCCGCGATGCTGGCGGGGTTGCAGTTGCTGTTCGGCGTCCTCGCGCTGCGACGCAAGGACGCGGCGGGCGAGCAGGCCATGGCGGCAATCGGGCCGGTCGCGATCGTGCAGGGGGCGCTGGTCGCCATCGCCATGGCCGCGCTGATCGCGGTGTTCGTCGGCACCGACCTGTCGGTCAAGCTGGTCGCCGAGAACAGCCATTCGGCCAAGCCCTGGATCTACAAATTCGCCGGCGCCTGGGGCAATCACGAAGGCTCGATGCTGCTCTGGGTCACGATCCTGGGTGCGGGCGGTGCCTTGGTCGCGTGGAAGGAACGCGCGCTCGACCGGGCGACGCATGTCGCGACGCTGGCCGCGCAGGGGGCGATCGCGCTGGGCTTCTATGCCTTCCTGCTGTTCGCCTCCAACCCGTTCGCGCGGTTGAACCCCGCGGCGGTCGAGGGGCAGGGGCTCAACCCGCTGTTGCAGGACCCCGGCCTCGCCTTCCACCCGCCGACGCTTTACGCGGGCTATGTCGGGCTGTCGGTCGCCTTTTCCTTTGCGGTCGGCGCGCTGGTCACGGGGCAGGTCGGGCCGGTCTTCGCGCGCGCGATGCGGCCCTGGGTGCTGGGCGCCTGGGTGCTGCTGACCATCGGGATCACCGCGGGGTCCTACTGGGCCTATTACGAGCTGGGCTGGGGCGGTTGGTGGTTCTGGGACCCGGTCGAGAATGCCTCGCTGATGCCGTGGCTGGCGGCGACGGCGCTGCTTCACTCGGTCAATGTGCTGGCGGCGCGTGACGGGCTTCGCGCCTGGACGGTCATGCTGGCGGTGGTCGCCTTCTCCATGTCGATGATCGGCACCTTCCTGGTCCGGTCGGGTATTTTGACCAGCGTCCATGCCTTTGCCGTCGATCCCCGGCGCGGGGCGTTCATCCTGGGCTTGCTGGGCCTCTATATCGGCGGGGCGCTGGCGCTGTTCGGGGCGCGGATCGGGCAGGTGCGCGCGGGCCGCAGCTTCGCCTTTGTCAGCCGCGAAGGCGGGCTGGTCGTCAACAACCTGTTGCTGTCGGTGATCCTGGGCGTCGTGCTGATCGGGACGCTCTATCCGCTGGTCGCGGCCGGGTTCGGCGTGCGGCTGTCGGTCGGGCCGCCCTTCTTCCAGGCCGCCGCCGGGCCGATCGCGCTGGCGCTGGTCGCCGTCATGGCGGTCGGGCCTGCCCTGCGCTGGCGGCAGGACCAGGCCGAGGCGGTGCTGATCCGCATGTTGTGGCCGATGGTCGCGGCGGCGGGGACCTTCGCGCTGCTGCTGACGCTGGCGGGGAGCATGAGCATCCTGTCGCTGCTCGGCCTGTCCTTCGGCATCGGGCTGATCGTCGCCAGCGTCCTGCCGGTCACCCGGCGCAACTGGCGGCGCACGCCCTTGCCGATCTGGGGCATGGTCGTCGCGCATGTCGGTATGGGGGTGAGCATGGTCGGCATGGCATGCGACAGCGCGTTCACCGCCGAGCGGCTGGTCGCGCTCTATCCGGGGCAGGCGACGATCGTCGGGCCGTGGCGGGTACAGCTGGACCGCATCTATCCCAATGTCGGGCCGAACTGGTCGGCGCTGGAGGCGCGGCTGACTGCGACGCGCGACGGCGACGGCGCCACGCTGCGCCCGCAACAGCGTTTCTTTACCGACCCGCCGACCACCACCAGCGAGAGCGCGATCGCGACCCGCTGGGACGGACAGCTCTATACCGTGCTGGGGCAGCAGGATGCGGCGACCGGCCGCTGGCAGCTGCGGCTGTGGTGGAAGCCCTTCGTGACGCTGATCTGGCTGGGCGGCGTGCTGATCGCGCTGGGCGGCGCGCTGGCGCTGTTCGGGCGCTGGTTCAAGGGCTGGCAGCAGCGGCGGCGCGAGGCGCTCTGGGGATGAAGCGCTGGCTGATCTGGGTGCCGCTGGCGGGTTTTGCGATCCTGTTCGTCGTGGTGGCGAGCGGGCTGATGCGGCCGTCCGACACCACCGTCCGCTCGACCCTGGTCGACAAGCCGCTGCCGGACTTTCGTCTCGACCCGATGGTGCCGGGCAAGCCGGGGGTGGCGAGCGCCGACTTCGGCAAGGGGCAGCCGCGCCTGCTCAATGTCTTTGCCAGCTGGTGCATCCCCTGCATCGCCGAGGCGCCGCAGCTGATGGCGCTGAAGGCGAAGGGCGTGCCGATCGACGCGATCGCGATCCATGACAAGGGCCCGGCCATCGCCGACTTCCTGCGGCGCAACGGCGATCCCTATGCCGCGATCGGCGACGATGCGCATAGCCGGGTGCAGATGTCGCTCGGCTCGTCGGGCGTGCCGGAGACGTTCCTGATCGACGCGCGGGGCCGGATCGTGCGCCAATATATCGGGGATATCCGCGCCGATCAGGTCGACCGGATCGTCCGCGACGTGGCGGCGGCGCGATGAGCCTGTTCCTCGCCTTGGCGCTGAGCGGCGCGGCTGTGGTCGATTACGGCAACACGCAGCTGGCCGATCCCCGCGCCGAGGCGCAGGCGCGCGCCCTGATGGGCGAGTTGCGCTGCGTCGTCTGTCAGGGCCAGTCGATCGCCGACAGTGATGCCGACATGGCCGCGGACATGCGCGCCCTGGTCCGCCAGCGTATCGCGAAGGGCGAAAACCCGGCGGCGATCCGCCGGTGGCTGATCGAGCGGTATGGCGATTATGTCAGCTACGACCCGCCGCTGTCCGGGGCGACCGCGCTTCTGTGGGCGACGCCCCTGCTGTTGCTGGTCGCCGGGGCGTGGATCGCGCGCGGCAGTTTTCGGAGGCGGCGCTGATGGGCTGGCTGGCGCTTTTGGTGCTGATGGGCGGCGCACTGGCGCTGGCGTGGCGGTTGGGGCTGCCCCGGCCGCTGTGGACGATGCTGGGCGCGGCGCTGGCGCTGGGCGGGGTGGGTTATGCTTGGCAGGGGCGGCCGATGCTGGCGGCGAGCGCACCCGCGCCCCGGCCCGACCCGCTGCTCGACAATGATGCGCTGGTTGAGCTGCGCGGCCAGCTGATGGGGCGTTATGGCGGCGAGGCTGCGATGTTCACCGCTGCCGACGCGCTGGCGCGCTCGGGGGACAAGCGGACCGCGGTGCGGATCATGCTCGCCGCCGTGGGGGGGAACCCGCGCAGCGTCCCCTATTGGACCGAGCTGGGCAATGTCCTGTTCGCGCATGACGGCTATCAAATGTCGCCCGCCGCACGCTTCGCCTTCCGCCGCGCGCGTACGCTGGGGCCTGGCGACCCGGCCCCCTTCTTCTTTGAGGGGCTGGCCTGGATGCGGGCGGGGGACTTTGCCAAGGCGCGTGTCCGGTGGCGACGCGCTTTGGCGCTGACCCCCGCCGATGCACCCTATCGCGACGCCATCGCGCAGCGGGTCATGCTGCTCGACCAGGCGATGGCGATGATGGGGCAATGATGGGGCAATAGGGGCTTATTTGCCCCGGCCCGTCTTGTCCTGCAGCGCGTCGATCCGCTTGGAGGCGTCGGCCTTGCTCAACGTATCGTCGAACGCTTCGCCTGCTTCCTCGGACAAGGTCTTCAGGTAGCTGGCCTGCGCGCCCGTCATCGGCTCGTCGCCGGTGGTCCAGTCGTCGGGGTCCTTCTCGGCATTGGAGAAGGGTTCGGATTTGGGATTGTCGGTCATGGCGTGATCCTTTCGACGGGATCAACTCGCATGTTCCGGCTTTGTTTCTTTGTCGGTTCGCGCGGAGGCGCGGAGACGCAGAGAGCGTCAGGATGGGGGCTGCCCCTGGTGTTCGTTCGGCCGAGGATTTCGCCGCGCCGTCGTGGTGGGGGGCCAGCCTTACGGCTGGATATCCCATCTCCGCGTCTCCGCGCGAACCGGAATCATCCGCTCCGTTCAGCCCGAGCGAAGTCGAAGGCCACGGACCGACCTTGCGGCCAGGTCCGGGGCGTGCGCTTCGACTTCGCTCAGGCCGAACGGAGGTCGGGTTTAGCCCGCCCAGGCCTCGAACGGCAGGTCCAGCGCCTCGGCGACAGCCGCGTGGCGGATCTTGCCGCCCGAGACGTTCAGGCCCGCCGCCAGATGCGCGTCCGCCTTCATCGCGGCCTCGGCGCCCATGTTCGCCAGCTTGACCGCGAAGGGCAGGGTGGCGTTGTTCAGCGCGAAGGTCGAGGTGCGGGCGACTGCACCCGGCATGTTGGCGACGCAGTAATGGATCACGCCGTCGACCTCGAACACCGGGTCCTGGTGGGTGGTGGCATGGCTGGTCTCGAAGCAGCCGCCCTGGTCGATCGCGATGTCGACCATCACCGATCCGCGCTTCATCGTCTTCAGCATGTCGCGGGTGACCAGCTTGGGCGCCGCCGCACCGGGGACCAGCACCGCGCCGATGACGAGGTGCGCATTCTTCACCGCCGCCGCGATCGCCGCCTTGGAGGCATAGGCGGTCTTGATCTGGCTGGAGAAGAACATGTCCAGTTCGGCCAGACGGTCGTTGTTGATGTCATAGATGGTGACGTCGGCGCGCAGGCCGACCGCCATCTGCGCGGCGTTCACGCCCGAGACGCCGCCGCCCAGGATCGCGACCTTGGCGGGTGCCACGCCGGGCACGCCGCCGAGCAGGATGCCGCGGCCGCCCTGCTGCTTTTCCAGATAATGCGCGCCGACCTGCACCGCCATGCGGCCCGCGACCTCGGACATCGGCTTCAGGAGCGGCACGCCGCCGCGCGGGGAGGTGACCGTCTCATAGGCGATGCAGGTCGCGCCCGACTTCATCAGCCCCTCGGCCTGCGGCTTGTCGGCGGCGAGGTGGAGATAGGTGAACAGGACGTGGTGCGGGCGCAGCATCGCGACCTCGACCGCCTGCGGCTCCTTGACCTTCACGATCATCTCGGCCTGGTCGAACACCTCGGCCGCGGTGGCGACGATGCGCGCGCCCGCGTCGACATAGTCCTGGTCCTCGAAGTCGATGCCGCTGCCGGCCTTCGTCTCGACGATGACCTCATGACCGGCCGCGACCAGCTCGGCGACCGAGGGCGGGGTCAAGCCGACGCGATATTCGTGGTTCTTGATTTCCTTGGGGACACCGACGCGCATGACGAACTCTCCTGAAAAGGCGTTGTCCCGATAATAGCGCCGATCAGGCGGGAGAGGTGTGCAAAGCCGTCCCGGAGGATCGTATAAAATGGGATTTCCTTGCGTAAAGGGCGGGTGTAGCGGGATGGAATGTCCGACGCGATCGACCGCCGCATCCTGGCCCAGCTGGCCCGCGATTCCGACCTGACCAGCGCTGCGCTGGGGGAGAAGGTCGGACTGTCCGCCAGCGCGGCGCATCGCCGGGTGGCGCAGTTGCGGGAAAGCGGGGTGATCTGCGGCTATCGCGCGATCCTGAGCCATGAGGCGCGGGGGCGGCCCTCCACAGTGATGGTCAACGTCACGCTCAAGGACCAGCGCCAGGATACCATGGCCGCGTTCGAGCGCGAGATCCTGCGCTGTCCCGAGATTGTCGAATGTTTCCTGATGAGCGGCGAGGCGGATTACATGATCCAGGTCGAGGTCCGCCGCGACGACAGCTATGAGCGTATCCATCGCGAGACGCTGGCGCGATTGCCGGGGGTGACGCGGCTGGCCTCGCACTTCGTGATCCGCGAGGTGGTGCGGCGGTCCTAGGGGCGATCGACGTTCAGCGATGCCTTTCCGTCCCTCGCCCCTCGCAGAGGGGAGAGGGTTGCGCAGACTTGGTCTTTGCGAGAGCAAAGGCTTAGTCGGAGCTGGGTGAGGGGTGGGCACTCGCTTCGCGAGTGCGCGAGCCTACAGGCTCGCTCAACCCCTCACCCAAGCTGCGCTAGCCAGCAGGCTGGCAAGCTTCGCTAACCCTCTCCCCTGTCCAGGGGAGAGGGGAAGAAGACGCAATCGTGAATGGCGACCCGCCCTAAAAATCCTCCCCGTGCCGGGCAGGATCGAACCGTGCTTCCCACCCCTCGAATCTCCCGATAGGGATCGGCCCATGGCACAGTTTGCTTTCACGTCCTCCATTCTCCGCGCCGCGCTTGCGACAGTGGCGATCGCGCTGACCCCCGCCGCCGCGTTCGCCGATGGGCTGGTCGACAATGTCACGGGGCTGACGCTGGGCAAGGACGGCAAGGTGGTGCGCTTCACCGGCCTGCTGATGAGCCCGGACGGCAAGGTGACGAAGCTGTTGTCGGCCAAGGACAAGCGCCCCGAAAAGCTGGACTGGCGCGCCGACATGAAGGGGCGGGTGCTGATCCCCGGCTTCGTCGATTCGCATGGGCATGTGATGGGGCTGGGCTTTCGCCTGCTCGAACTCGATCTCGCCCCCACCAAGTCGCTGGACGAGGCCAAGGCGCGGATCGCGGCCTATGCGGCGGCCAATCCCGATCGCAAATGGGTGATGGGCGGCGGCTGGAACCAGGAAGCCTGGGGGCTGGGCCGCTTCCCCACCGCCGCCGATCTCGACGCGGTGGTGCCCGACCGCGCGGTCATCATGGAGCGCGCCGACGGCCATGCGCTCTGGGCCAACAGCGCGGCGATGAAGGCGGCGGGGATCACCGCCAAGACCGTCTCCCCCCCCGGCGGTCGGATCGAGAAGGTCGGCGGGCAGCCATCGGGGGTGTTCGTCGATGCGGCGATGGCGCTGATCCAGAAGGTGGTGCCGCAGCCGCTCGCCAAGGATCGCAACGCCGCCTTCCTGAAGGCGCAGAACGACCTGCTGTCGCACGGCATCACGGCCACCGCCGACATGGGCACGACGCTGGACGAATGGATGACCTATCGCCGGATGGGCGATGCGGGCAATCTGCGCGTCCGCATCATGAGCTATGGCGGCGGGATCGAGGATACGGTGCGGATCGGCGGCACCGGGCCGACCCAGTGGCTGTACAACAACCGGCTGCGGCTGGTCGGGGTCAAGCTGTACGGCGACGGCGCGCTGGGATCGCGCGGCGCCTGGCTGAAACAGCCCTATGCCGATGCACCGGGCCAGACCGGGCTCGGCTTCATGACCGACGACGTCATCCGCAACCTGATGAGCCGCGCGGCGATGGACAAATATCAGGTCGCGGTCCACGCGATCGGCGACAAGGCCAATGCGCAGGTGCTCGACGCGATCGACGAGCTGGCCGAGACCTATAAGGGCGACCGGCGCTGGCGGATCGAGCATGCGCAGGTGGTCGATCCCGCCGACCTGCCGCGCTTCGGCCGCCACGGCATCATCGCCTCGATGCAGCCGGTGCACGAGACCAGCGACCGCCAGATGGCCGAGGCGCGGCTGGGCCCGGCGCGGCTGTCGGGGGCCTATGCGTGGAACACCATGCTGAAGAACGGCGCGACCCTGGTCTTCGGGTCCGACTATCCGGTCGAGAGCCCCGATCCCTTTGCGGGCTGGGCGGCGGCGATCACCCGGCAGGGGGCGGACGGCCAGCCCTATGGCGGGTGGCAGCCGCAGGAGATCATCGGGCGCGAGGCGGCGTGGCGCGCCTTCACCATGGACGGCGCCTATGCGGGCTTTGCCGAGGACCTGTTCGGGCGGCTGGGCGTGGGTCAGCAGGCGGATTTCGTGATCGTCGACCGCAACCCGCTGGACGCCAACCCCAGCGAACTGCGCGCGACCCAGGTCGAGGAGACGTGGATCGGCGGGCAGAAGGTGTGGGAGCGGCGCTGATCCATCCCGGATCGGGACGCGGATCGATAATGATTTGGCAGGGCTTCGGGTCGTATCCTGGGCGCATGAAACATCGTCTGCTCGTCGCGGGTCTGGCCCTGGCCGCCCTCCCATCGCTTGCGGTCGCGTCGCCGGTCGTGGGGATCGATGCGCTCAAGCAGTGGAATCTGATCGTGCTGGGCGACCTGACCTCCAGTTCGGAGGTGGAGGGGCGGACCTTTGTCGGTGGCAATCTCAGCGGCAATTCGTCCAACTATCAGATCCGCACGGTGGCCGCGTCCGACTATGCGCTGCCCGGCCTGACCGTCGTCGGCGACGTGCTGGGCGGCACCAAGAATCTGAACAACGGGTCGGGGGCGCTGGTCGGCGGCAATGTCCAGAGCGGCTTCAACCTGAACGGCGGCATCCAGACGGTGAAGGTCGGCGGCCTCCTGTCCAACACAAACATCAACCAGAATATCGTCCAGGCGGGGCTGGGCACCAGCGATCCCGGCTTCGTCGCGGGGTTGAACCAGCAGAAGACGCTGCTGGCGAGCAGCATGACCGATTTGTCGAACAGCTATGCCGGGCTGGCGGCGACCGGGCAGGTGGCGATCAGCGGCAATCGCGCGACCTTCAACGCGGTGGTGGGCGCCAATGGCGTGGGCGTGTTCAACCTGACCGCCGCCGACCTGTCGCGCTTTGGCGAGATCGCGTTCAACACCAATGGCGCCGATACGGTGATCGTCAATGTCAGCGGGTCGTCGATCCGGCTCGACGACAATTTCCTGGGCGGTGCGACGGGGCTGGGCGAGCATGTCATCTGGAACTTCCCCGAGGCGACCAGCCTGGAGCTGACGACCGCGTGGAAGGGCTCGGTCCTGGCGCCCAAGGCGGCGGCGGTGACGGGCAATTATATCGAGGGCTCGGCCGTGTTCGGTAGCCTGATCCAGAACGGCGAATTCCATCTGGGCACCTATATCGGCACCTATTCGCCGCCCGCACCCAATCCGCCGAGCAGCTCGGGCGGCGGGACGGGCAGCAGCGGCGGATCGCCCGCGCCGGTGCCCGAGCCCGCCAGTCTGTTGCTGATGGCCGGAGGGCTGGGCCTGTTGGCGATGGTGATGCGGCGGCGGCGCGCATCGGCCTGACGGCGGGTGCGTCGCGTGGCCTTAGGGCCGATCGCCATTCAGCGATGCCTTTCTGTCCCTCGCCCCTCGCAGAGGGGAGAGGGTTGCGCAGACTTGGCCTTTGCGAAAGCAAAGGCTTAGTCGGAGCTGGGTGAGGGGTGGGCGCTCGC
>NZ_JBEPKL010000024.1:0-66351 GCF_040544655.1 Sphingomonas sp. 1185 | reverse complement strand
GCTCAGTTCGCCGTCATCTTCGGCGAGCGTTTCATCCGGGCCATGGCGGCGTAATGTTCATCCGCCCGCCCGCACACGAAATTCCTGACACTCCCTGCCCGGATGGACGAACGCGACTTCTGGTCCGGCGAATATGGATTCACGCCGCAATGCCGGTTCCGCTTCTTTCAGATCGATATCAGTTACGCGACCGGAGCTGTACTGAACGCAGATGCGCCCTGCTTCCAGCGCGATTTTCTCCTTACCGACGGGACGGTGCGAAACCGCTTCTGGGGTGCATATTTTCAGGACGAATGGGCCGCGAGCGATCGGCTGACCGTGACTCTCGGCCTGCGATATGATGACTTCCGCCGGCGCGCGGTCTTCCGCCCCATCCCGGCGGCCTTCAATGCGGGTGGCCGGCTGGCGGCATCGGAGAATGCCTTTTCGCCCAAGGCGAGCGTCGCCTATCGTCTGGGTGAGCGCGACGGAACACGCGGCACGGTTTATGCCTCTTACGGGCGAGGCTTCAGCTCCAACTTCGGACCGCTCTTCTACTTCGATCCGGCCTTGTATCAACTCGACCTCAAACCGATGACGATCGACAGCTACGAGGTCGGCTACAAGGGCAAGACGGGCTCCGGCATCCTTGCCTGGGAAGCGGCGCTGTTCCGCCACGATCAGCGCAACCGGCTGGTCACCACCACGAACCCGAACCCGAACGCTCCATCGACCCTTCTAACGACCGGGCAACGCTACCGCAGTCAGGGGGTCGAGCTTTCCGCCGTCGTGCGCCCGGCCTTCGGCACCAGCGTTTCCGTCAACTACTCTTATGTGGATGCGGTGTGGCAGGAATACCGGGTGCCCGGTGCGACCAGCGAGGTCGACCTGACCGGTAATCGCCCCGTCGGCGTTCCGACCCACATCTTCAACTTCAGCGCGCAACGGCGGTTCGCGTCGTGGTTGAACGGTCGCGCGGACCTCTACGTCTATGGCGATTACCCGATCACGGGCGACAATCGCGTCGAGAAGGGCGGCTATGAACTGCTGAACCTCAGCGCGACGATAACCTTGCCTACGCGCCTGCCAATGGCACTCGATCTGGCGGTGACGAACGTCCTCGATCGCGACATCTACTCCTACTTCGGGACAGACACACAGCCGACCTATGCGACGCCGTCGGCCCCGCGCCAGTTCCGGGCAACAATAAGGGCGAGCTTCTGATGCGTTGGCTGTTCCCGCTCCTGATCGTTCTTCTTGCCGGGTGCGGCAAGCAGGCGACCGATACACCCGCCATCGGTCGCCCGATTCCGGTCCCGCACACCCGAACCTTCAGCGTGGTCGAACGGAACGGCTACAGAGTGGTCGATCTGCACGCCAACATCGTCACTTGGGGTGGGGCCGCAAACGGCCCGGAGCAGCGGGTGCGCGTTGTGCTCGTGCCCCGAAGCATCAAAGCGCCCGCACTGACCGGCGATCTCGCGGGTGCGGTCGTGGTGCGCACACCGGTGAAGCGTATCGCAGTCAATTATGGAGGCAGTGAAGCGCTGCTGAGCGCCATCGGGGCGGCGGACCGACTGGTCGCGGTGGGCGGCACGAAGTCTTACGACGATTCGATCCGCAGGCGGGTGAAAAATCGAGAAATCGGCCAGATCGGCTATGGGTGGCACTCGCCTCCCAATCTCGACGTCTTGCTTGCGGCCAAGCCCGATGTCTTCCTCATGACGATCGGTGATCCGGCACATGCGGATGCCATGCGCCGCGCGATCGCGATGGGCATACCCGTCGTCCCCGTCTTCATGGCCAACGAGTCGGATTATCTCGGCCCCGTGCAATATGCGCGGCTGTTCGGCATGCTGACCGGACGGGAGCAGCAGGGCGAGCGGTTTGCCGCCATGGTCCAGAATGGCGTCGATCAGATCAGGCGGGCCGTGGCTCGCTTGCCCCGGCGCAGCGTACTCTCCGCCTGGTGGATGAATGGCGACACTTGGATGGTGACGGTTCGCGGGGCCGCCAATCGCCTGCTCGAAGATGCGGGCGGCATCAACGTTATGCGTCGCCCCGACGACCTCCGCTTGGACGACACGATGCAAATGGCATCCGAAACGTTGCTGACGGAAGGCGGCAACGCCAAGTGCTGGCTGTGGCGGGATCCGATCTCAAAGCGGTTCGGGGATCAACGGTTCCTCGCGCATATGCGTGCCTGGCGTGACGGGTGCGTGTTTGCAGCCGACGGCAGGGTGAAGCCGGAGGCGGACGCGTTCGATCTGTTCGAGACGGCGGCGTTGCGTCCCGACCTGCTGCTCCGCGACTATGCGCGGATGCTGCACCCCGAACTGCGCAGCTGGCCCGCGAACTGGGTGCGGCAGGATCAGCGGGTGGGGAACAGCGCGGGGGTTGGCCATGGATCGTAGTCTGACCGGCGCCGGCGCGCTGCTTTTCGGCATCCTGATCGTCGCTGGCGCGTCCCTCAGCTATGGTCAGGTCATCCTCTCGCCGCATGAGGTCATCGGCGCGATAACGGGATCCGGGGATCCCACCGTTTCCGAGATCGTCTGGGCGATCCGCCTGCCCCGTGTCGTGACCGCCGTCGTGGCGGGCAGCGCGCTGGGCGTTGCCGGTACGTTGATGCAGGCGCTGTTCCGCAATCCGATGGCGGATGCCTGGTCGCTGGGGCTTGTAGCGGGCGGACAGCTCGGTGTCGGACTCGCCGTCGCTGGTGCGGCCTTCGCCGGTCCGGCGGCACTTACTGCGCTGACCTCCTTTGCAGGACTGAGCCTCACGCTCGGCGCGGTTATCGGTGTCGCGGTCACCGCCGCTGCGATGGCCGCGCTCGCCCGCCGTGTCGGCAACATCACGCTCCTTGTCGTCGGCCTAATGCTGGGCTTCACCGCGCAAGGGCTGGTCAGCGTCATACTGCACTTCGCCAGCCGGGTCGGGGGGCGCGTATTCTCGGGTTGGGATGACGGGACGTTCGCGGCGGCGACCACCGCCGACCTGCCATGGCTGATGCTGCCGGTCGCTGGCGGACTGGCGCTGGCGGTCCTGAACGCGAAGGGGCTGACGGCACTGCTCCTCGGCGAAACCTATGCCACAAGCCTCGGCACGAATGTGCCGCGCCTGCGCCGGATGACCTTGGCAGCGACGGTGCTGCTCGCCGCGCCGGTGACGGCCCTGTGCGGGCCGGTCACCTTCGTGGGGCTCATCGTTCCACATCTGGCCCGCTGGCTGGCGCGTACCGCACGTATCCTGCCGCTGATCCCCCTGGCGGCACTTGCCGGCGCGCTTCTGGCGCTCGGAGCCGACTTCATCGTGCATCTGCCGTGGGAACAGCATTTCCTGCACCTCAACGCGGTGCTGGCGCTGGTAGGAGCGCCGGTGGTGATCGCGCTTCTCGTGTTCGCCCCGGCAATGCGGAGCAGCGGCTGATGCTTCGTCTGGACAATCTGAGCGTCGGCTATGCCGGCCCGCGCGGCACCGTGCTTGCCGATCTTGCATTGGAGGCCCCGGCGGGCAGCTTCGTCTGCGTGCTCGGCCGCAACGGTGCTGGCAAGTCGACGCTTATGCGGACGATTGCCGGCCTGCAGGATGCGCGCGGCGGTCGCGCGCTGCTGGGCAACGAGGATATCGCAGCGATGCGACCGCAGGCCCGCGCGCGGGCCATCGCGGTGGTCCTGACGGAGCGCGTGTCGAGCCCGGGGCTGACCGTCGCCGACGTCGTTTCGATGGGACGCCAACCGTTCACCGGCTGGCAGGGACGGCTCTCAGCGGCCGATGATGGCGGGTGACTGAGGCGCTTGCCCAAGCCGGTGCCTCGTCCTTCGCAGGTCGACCGTTCGACGGCCTTTCCGATGGCGAGCGGCAGCGGGTGATGATCGCGCGTGCCATCGCTCAGGCACCGCGCCTGATGGTGCTGGACGAGATCACCGCCTTTCTCGACCTGCCCGGGCGGGTCGAGGCGATGGCGCTGCTACGCGCACACGCGCATGCCACCGGCACGACCGTGCTGCTCTCCAGCCACGATCTCGACCTGTCGCTTCAGCTTGCCGACGCGATATGGCTGCTCGATGGCGACGGCGGGCTGGTCGTGGGATCGGCAGCCGACCTGATCGCGGCGGGCCATGTCGGTCGCGCGTTCGACACGGACGCCGTTCGCTTTTCGCCAGAGCGCGGGCGGTTCGAGCTGGTTCGATGACCGCGCTTGGCCCCGGCCTTTGGCTCCTTGCGCAAGCGGCAGCGGGCCAGGCACCGCCGATAGCGCCTGCCGCGCCGCTGCCCCCGGTCCAGACGACGCCCGCGCTGCCGGCGGTGCCGCAGGGCCGGGCGGAGGAGAACGCCGTACGTCAGGCGGAGGATGCGTTCGGCACCACGATCGGGCGCGAGACGATCGGCATCTACAGCAGCGACAGCGTGCGCGGCTTCTCGCCCATCGCCGCCGGCAACGCGCGGATCGACGGCCTCTACTACGACCAGGCGACCCCGCCGAACCCGCGCATCCGCCGCTCCACCAGCATCAAGGTCGGATTGTCGGCGCAGGGTTATCTGTTCCCCGCACCGACCGGTGTCGTCGACTACGCCCTACGTCGCCCTGGCACCGAGGCGCTGCTGTCAACCACGGTCGGCCTCAACAGCCTGGGCGACAAGAGCCTGGAGTTCGATGCCGAGCTGCCGCTCGTCGGCGACACATTGTCGCTCGGCGCGGGCCTCGGCCTCTACGATCATGTCTTCAACAACGGCGCCACCAGTCGTCAGCATGTTGAGGGGCTGACGCTGCGCTGGCGGCCCCGCCCGGGCATCGAGCTGCTACCGTTCTGGGGCCGCTCGTACATCGCCGACAGCCAGATCGGTCCGCTGCTCACCACGGCCGGGCCCTATCTGCCGCCACGGATCCGGCGCGGCATCCTCTACGGGCCCGCCTGGGCGGATTATTCCGGCCCATCGGAAACGGCCGGGATCACCGGAAGTGCGGCGCTGGCCGGCGGCTGGAAGATCGAGGGCGGCCTGTTCCGCTCGCTGTCCGCCAGCAAGGAAGACATCTTCACCTTCCTCGACGCAATCACGCCGAACGGCCGTGCCCGCTACATCGCCTTTTCCGACCCGCCCTATCGCCGCGTGTCGGTGTCGGGCGAGCTACGCGTGACCCGCACGATCGCCGATGGCCCGCGCGTTCATAATATCAGCCTGTCCGCCCGCGGTCGCGCCCGCGACGAGCGCGTCGGCGGCTCCGCCTTCCTCGATTTCGGCGACGTGCGGTTGGGCGATCCGCTCGATTTTGCCGAGCCGCCGATCGCCTATGGCGCGTATAGCCGGGATCGGGTGCGGCAGTGGTTCGGCGGCTTCGCCTATACCGGGCGCTGGCGCGGCGTCGGCGAACTCAGCGCCGGGCTGTCCAGAACCGACTACGCCAAGCGCTTCCGCCGTCCAGACCAGCCCGTCTTGGAAACACGGGACCGGCCCTGGCTCTATAACGTGGCCGGAGCAATCTATGCCGGGAGCGCGTCGCCTTCTACGCCGGCTATACGCGAGGGCTGGAAGAAACCGGCCTGCCGCCGCAGAATGCCGTCAACCGCAACCAGCCGCTGCCCGCCATCCTGACCAGCCAACGCGATGCGGGCGTGCGCTGGACCATCGCGGGCGACGTGAAGCTGGTCGCGGGCGTGTTCGACGTGCGCAAGCCCTATCTCAGCCTTGATCCGATCGGTCTCTTCACGCGGCTCGGCGACACCCGCATGCGGCTATCGCCGGGGCCAAGCACCGCGTCATGGGTCGCCGTTCGTGACGCGCCCGCCCCTGACCTTCGTCGGCAACGATCCGTATCCGCGTCGTCGTGGCGATTGGGCGGACCTCGGCCGCACGGCCGTGCAACTGCTGTCGGAACGCGAGAAGGGTTATCCCGCCATGGTTGCAGCTCAGAAGCTGGACCAGGCGCTCGCCGACGCAAGGATTCGCGTCATGCGCGCGGTCGTCGCGATCTGGCGCGCGGTCTTGAACGACGAGGCTCTGCCGGAGCCCAACGACTTCCAGACGCGCTTCGGTGCGACCTGGGAGGAGATGCGCGAGGATCTGGACCGAGCGGCCGCGCGCGCGCGGGAGCTGGCGCGCAGACAACGCGACAACCGCGATGCGGCCGTGCAGGCCGAACTGGTCGAGGCGCTGGCATGGCAGCACCAGCCGGTGTGCGCAGGCTCCGGCCCACACATCTGGCTGTCGCATGACTATCAACAGTGGGAGAGAAGGAGGGCGGCCTCGTGAAAGCGGAGGTCCTTCAGCGCCTGCCGGATTGGCCAGCGCGCATGACGGCCGATATCGCGGCCGTCTACATGTCCGTGTCGAAGTCGACCTTCCTGACGCGCTTCGGCGCGATCGGGGTGAAAGAAGGTGCGAACGTATTTTGGGCACGCGCCCAGCTCGATCGGCACATTGCCAAGCAGTTCAGCATCAAGCAGCCTCGCGCGCAGGCGCGTAGCGAGGACGGCGACAGCTCATGGGACGACTTACGTTGAGGAATGTGACCGAGCGCCCGCGCGGATCTGGCCAGCTCTATTTCAGACGCAAGATTGCCGGAAAGGACACGTATATCCGCCTGCCGGCCGCAGACGATCCGACGTTCCACGAGATCTACCGACAGCTGTCGAGCACCGCGCCCGCGCGCATCGGGCCGAAGCACGGGACGCTCGGCTGGCTGGCGCTGGACTATCGCGGCTCGGTCGAATGGCAGGCTAAAAGTGCGCGGACGCGGGAGAACCAGGACCGATACATCCAGTTGATCATCGACGAACACGGCCATCGCAGCGTGACGGGTGTCCGGCCCTTCATGATCTACAAGATGCGCGACGCCTATGCCGAGACGCCCGGCAAGGCGAACGTTTGGCTCAGCGTGTTCGGCTCGCTGATGCGCCACGCGATCAAGCTGGGCCTGATCGACAAGAACCCAGCCAATGAAGTCCCTGTCCTGAAGACTGGCGAGCATGAGCCGTGGCCGGTCGACCTGCTGCGGGTATGTCTGGAAGAAGCCACGCCAATGACCCGGCTGGCGATTATCACTGGCCTTTGTTCGGGGCAGCGGATCGGCGATTGCATCCGCATGCAATATGGCTGGATCACGGCTGGCATCATGGAGTTCACCCAGGAGAAGGTTCGCAAGGGGGGCGTGACGAAAGACGTCGCGGTACCAATGCACCCGCTATGGATCGAGGAGTTAGCCAAGCTGCCGCGAAAGTCGGTGACGCTGCTGTACGAACGCACGGGGGCGCCGTTCAAAACGACCGCCGCTATCCAGGAGCGCTTGCGCAAACTGATGGACAAGGAGCCGGTGCGCGAAGTGTTGCAGGATCTGATCGCGCGCGAGACGATCAAGGATGGCGCGACCTTCACGTTCCACGGCCTGCGTAAGAACGCTTGCTGCTACCTACTGGAGACGGGGCTGAATGATAGCGAAGTGGGCGCTATCCTCGGTATGTCGCCTGAGATCGTGCGCCATTACGGTAAGAGAACTAGAGCATTGATGATAGCGCGCGGCGCTGCCGCAAAGCTAACCGGCGCTACCATCATGCCTAAAAACGTCAGCCTATTGTAGTACCCTGTACGGATACTCGGCCTTCGACGAAAAACCTGAATAGTTTCTCGATCCGTCTACTGGCCGCCAGTAGCGCCTTTGCCGAAACTAGAGCATCTCCACCCGCCATTGAGAGAAGCGTGGGATAAGACGTTACGCCAAGAACGCTGCCAAGCTGACGCGCGCGATTCTCGATTTCGGTAACAACGTAAGGTTGCGTCAGCCCCAGGGCTAGTGAGCGCTTAAGTAGGCCTGTCTCTTGCAGGTAACTCCACAAGTGATCGTAGTTGCTTTTTATTGCTACTTCGTTTTGAGAATAATGATCCACCAAGCTTATTAGACGATCGAATGCGTCGGCGTCGCCAACAACGTCAATATAGCCCGGCGAAGCCCACTGGATAGCTTTGATATCCGGCCTCGCATCCTCGCCCCCGGCTTTTGCTAGTGAACGGAAAAGGCTGAGGTAGCTTCCGCCGCCCCGGAAAGGCTTCACAAAAGATTCGACGATGTCTCTTTTGTGGTTTTGTGGGGTTTGGGCATCGGCAAAGGCATCAACGCTCTTGGTCAGCGCATACAGATCCGCGATTTGCGAGTGGAGGCGGCCGAAGTCATTCATGCTCCACTGGCCATCGACTTCGAAACGCTGGATGTCTCGCTTCTCAAACTGGAACCCGCGATAGGCTTCAGTGTGCTCCCGTGAGAAAAAGCCCTGTTCGGGAATGAAGTTTTCAATCCGAGCGCGATTTAGTTCAACGTTTGTCAACTGTACACGTGCGGAAGGGTCGGCTGGTAATAAAAACTCATACCAGGTCCACCGATCTGGCCGAAGCATTAAATAGCGGAGATCAAACCGCTCTTCGAGGTAATGTCTAAATTGTGCAATGCTAACCTTGGCCCCGAAGTAGCCGTTTCCGCCTATATTTCTGGTGGAGACGGCAACAACTTTGCTCCGGTTGCCAAGGTCAATAACAACGATCTCCGGCTCTTCGAAGAAGAACAAAGATTGCTCATATCGACCCGTTGCGTTGGGTGGCAGCATCGTCAGATTCCTGCAACATTGGTCACGAAGGCCGACAAAGCGACCCCCGCAGCGGGCCAGAAATGGATATGGTTTCCCGCCGACGAATGCGCTCCAGACCCGGCAGGTATAGTTAGCTCAGCAGCGTGAGTGAGGTGCTGAAGATTTCGCAATTTTCTAGCAGCTTTTGGGTTCTTCATCAGGGAGACGGATGCCCATTCGCAAGGGTCGGCGTTAGGTGGAAGCGGCTTGCCGCGTGTATCGTGCGATTGCCAATCGTATGCCACTGGTGAGGTCCCCGACAGAAGTCGCCAGACGCCAATCAGTATATGTGACTGACAATTTGCTGGAGGGCAGCTTGGGGGAAGATGAGCAAATGAAGCTGATGTAGCCATGATAAAAATGACCACACTGACGTTGGCGTCGTCAAGGTGGATAAATGGCTAATTTCTATCAACACTTCCATTAAAGGATCCAAAACAGAACAATCGGAATCTGAGGCCCGAAAGGGATTGCTTGGCGTGGAAATAAGGAAGGGGGCAAAAACCACAAGCTGGCGGGGGCAAAAAGCCAAATCGCATCAGTCAAAATCCGCAGATTTCTGCGGATGGTGACCCCTACGGGAATCGAACCCGTGTTTCAGCCGTGAAAGGGCCGCGTCCTAACCGCTAGACGAAGGGGCCGCCGGGTGGCGTGGAGGGGCCTCTAAGGGAGGTTGTGGAATCGGTCAACAACTTTTTTCAGTCGGCCCATGCGGCGTCCTCGATATGGAGTTCCGCGACGTCGCGGCCCGACCAATCGTCGACCTTGGCGCGGCCTGCCAGCCACAGGCGGCGCGTGCTGCCGGCCCCCAGCAAAGCCTGACCCAGCGCGGTGTCGGCCTGGCGGAAGGCCATCGCCTTCAGGCTGCGGCCGTCCGCCCCGGCGACGATGGCGCGGACATGGTTGGTTCCGACCAGATCGGCGCGGATCACGCGGAAGGGGCCGGCGGCGATGCGCGGGGCGGGCCAGCCCATGCCGTAAGGGCCGCCCGCCTCCATCGCGCCGACCAAAGCGGGATTGACCCCGCCGGGGGCCAGCACGGCGTCGACCAGCAGTGCGCGGCCCGCGCTGGCGCGGACCACCGCTTCGGCCAGGCGATCCTCCAGAAATTCCGCGAACTCGGCGATCCGATCCGCTTCCACCGTCAGGCCCGCCGCCATGGCATGGCCCCCTCCGGCGATCAGCAGCCCCTGTTCCCTGGCGGACAATATGGCGGCGCCCAGATCGACCCCGGTGATCGAGCGGCCCGATCCCTTGCCGATCCCATGCTCGTCGATGGCGATGACGATGGCGGGGCGGTCGAGCTTTTCCTTCAACCGCCCCGCGACGATGCCGATGACGCCGGGATGCCAACCCGCGCCGGAGACGACCGCGACCTGCCGCGCGCGGTCGACGATGGTCTCGGCGGTGGCCTGAACCCCGGCCTCGATCGCGCGGCGTTCGTCGTTGAAATGGTTGAGCTCCTCGGCGATGGCGCGCGCCTCGGCGGGGTCCTCGGTGGTGAGCAGCCGCACCCCCAGATCGGCGCGACCGACCCGCCCGCCCGCATTGATGCGCGGACCCAGCGCGAAGCCGAGGTCGGAACAGGTCGGTGCGCGGGTCAGCCGTGCCGCCTCGGTCAGCGCGGCCAGGCCGATATTGCGCCGCTGCGCCATCACCTTCAGCCCCTGGGCGACGAAGGCGCGGTTGAGGCCGCGCAAGGGGGCCACATCGGCCACCGTGCCCAGCGCGACGAGGTCGATCAGGTCGAGCAGCCGCGGCTCGGCCCGGTCGGCGAAGAAGCCGCGGGTGCGAAGCGTCCGGATCAGCGCCGCGCCCAGCAGGAAGCAGACGCCGACCGCCGCCAGATGGCCGTGCGCCGCGCCCTCGGTCTCGTCCAGCCGGTTGGGGTTCACCACCGCATGGGCGCGCGGCAGCTCGGTGGCGCATTTATGGTGGTCGACCACCAGTATCTCGATCCCGGCGGCCTGGGCGGCGGCGAGCGGCTCGAACGCCTGCGCGCCGCAATCGACGGTGACGATCAGGTTCGCGCCCTCCGCCTGGAGGCGCAGCAGCGCCGCCGCGGTCGGGCCATAGCCTTCGCTGAGACGGTCGGGGATATAGGCGCGGGGCGCCAGGCCGAGGTCGCGCAGCAGGCGGACCATCACCGCCGCCGAGGTCGCGCCATCGACGTCATAATCGCCGAAGATGGCGACCGCCTCTCGCGCCATCACCGCATCGGCCAGGCGCGCGGCGGCGCGGTCCATATCGCGGAAGATCGAGGGATCGGGCATGAACCCCCGGATCGAAGGCGTGCGATGCTCCTCGACCGCATCGGGTGGGCAGCCGCGCGCGAGCAACAGCTGCGCGACCAGATCGTCATGGCCCAGCCCGTCGCGCGCATCGGCGGCCAGGGCACGCCAGCGCCAGGGCTGGCCGAGAATCGATTGGCCGATGCCGAGGACTTCGGTCATGGGCGAGCGGCGAAAGCGGAGAACGTCACGCGAACGCCATGCCATGCCGCGCGGAGTCGCGACAAGGGGGGATGGGGCGGGGGGATGGGGGAGGGCAGGGGCCGCCGGGTCAGCTGACCCAGTTGCCCTCGCGAAACCATTTGGTGATGACGTATTTGACGCCCTCGACCACCGGCATTCCTTCGTGCAGGGTCATCTCGTTGGGGCTGCCGTCCAGCTTCATGTTGTTCCAGGCGAGCAGCAGGCCCCGGCGCGGCGCGACGCGGATGCCCGCCTGCGGAAACCAGGTCGCGCCGCCCTCCGGCACGTCGTTCAGATAGATCATCGCGGTCCAGGTGCGCTGGCCGCCATGGACCCGGACCTTTTCCCAATAGCTTTCGCTTTCGTGGAAATAGTCGTGATGCGCGCGGAACTGCTGGCCGGGGGCATAACGCTGGCCCTGCATCGTCTCGCCCTGTTCGGGGGCGATGCCGAGCAGATCGGCGATCGATTCGTCGATCGGCTGCACATCGGGGGACCAGCGATTCATGTCGCAGCTTTCCGAGGTGCGGAATCCGTAGTCGGGCCGGTCGGACAACAGGGTCGAGGGGCGACGATTGGAATCGATCATCGCGATCAGCGCGTCGCACTGGGCTGGCGTAAGGAAGTCATGCTGATAATAGATTTGCGCGGTGTCGGTCACCACGCGCTGGACCGCGGGGTTGGCGTCCAGCCGTTCGGGCACGCTGACCCCGAAGCGGGCGCGGACGGGGGAGGCGGCGGGATTGCCCTTCGGCTTCCTCGAAAACAACGACATGCCCCGGATGTGCGACGATGGGCCGCCAAAGACAAGAGGCTGGAGACGGAGGGGGCGCGTGAACCCCCTCCGTCCCGCCATTACCAGAAGATGTCGTACACGATGTCGACCACCAGCCCGCTGCGCAGGTCGACCAGCACCGCATCATTATAATAGCGGACCCAGCGATACGAGCCATAAGCGGGTGGCAGGCGATAGGCATAGGGATCGTCCAGCCAATAGCTCTGGCCGAAATACATCGGCTCCAAGATCACGCCGCTGGAGAAACGCTGATAGCCATAGCCGCCATAGGGCGAATAATAGCGGGGCAGGTGATAGGTGCCGCGATTGAGCGAGCGCCAGCCCAGCCAGTCATAGCGGCGGTCGCGACGCCAGCTGCGGTTCCACTGATCGGCCCAGGCGCGCCGTTCGGCAAAGCCGTAATTCTGGTCGTTCTGATCCCGCCAGTCGCCGAAGCTACGGCCCCAGCGATCGCGATCCTCGCGCCGACGCCGTTCCTCGTCGCGCCAGCGCTGGTTCTGTGCCTGGTCCCGCCATTCCCTTTGACGCCATTCCTGCTGGCGGCGGTCGTCGTCCGGCGTCCGCCAGCCCGCCGGGTCGCGCGGGCGGTCGCCGCGCCAGTCGCCGCGATCGGGGCGCGGCCGGTCCGGGCCGGGTCCGTCGGGGCCGGGGCGGTCATAGTCGCGTGGTCCGCCATCGGGGCCGCCGGGGCGGCCAGGCGGGGGGCTGGGCTCGGCACGCTGCGGGCGCGGCGCCTCGGCATGGTCCGGGCGGAAGGCCGGGCGGTTCTCGGGAAAGGATTCGCGGTCGTGGAAGATCGGCCGCCCCTCGCTGCGCTCCAGCCGACCAGCCGGGCCGCCCGGATTGCCCGGACCGGGGGCGGGGCCGGGGCCGCCGGGGCGCGGTCCGCCCTCGGGACGGCCGCGCGGGCCATCCATGATCATCGCCTGCGCGCCGACCATCGCGGGGGCCATGCCCGCCGCCATCGCCGCCGTCGCCAGCAAGCCCGCCATCCAGTTCCTGCTCATCGCTCGCATCCCCATCCGTCGGCGCACGAGCCGACCCCGATCATGCGATGCACCTTGCCCCATGGCCGTTGAGCGGATGCTGAACCCGTCCGTCAGCATTGTGAAAGAATCGGGTCATGGCGTGTCATGAACGCCCGCAGGCGCAAGGAGCGCGGGAACGGCACGCGCGGCGTCGGCGGGATCGGTGCCGGGCAGGGGGGCGGCGGGGATCGTCTCCTCGCCACGCGCGGCACGGGCGGCGCGCTGGATCGCCTCGACCAGCCGGGGATAGACGCCGCAGCGGCACAAATTGGTGATCTGCGCGCGGATCGTCGCTTCGGAGGGGGCGGGATCGCGGCGGAGCAGCGCGGCGGAGGCCATTACCAGGCCGGGGATGCAAAAGCCGCACTGGCTGACATTGGCGGCCAGGAACGCCTGCTGCACGGGGTGCGATCGGTCGCGCGACAGCCCTTCGATCGTGGTGACGACGCTGCCCTCGATCCGGCCGATGGGGATTTGGCAACTGCGCACCGCCCGCCCGTCCAGATCGACCGTGCACGCGCCGCAATCGCCCGTGCCGCAGCCATATTTGGTGCCGGTCAGGTTGGACGCGTCGCGCAGCGCCCAGAGCAGCGGCGTATCCGGGGGCAGGCGATAGCGAACGGGCTGGTTGTTGACGGTCAGGCTGGTCATCGGGGGCGAGGCATAGGCGATCGACCAGCCCCGCTCAATCGAGGCGGGTCACGTCGTCGGCCGGTCGCGTCCCAGCAGCGGCGCGGCGCGGTCGAGCATCAGGTCGGCGTCGGAAAAGCGGATCGGGGTGCGGACGCCGGGAACGGTGGAGCCGTCGGGCCGCTGCGGATGGATGGCCAGTCCGCGCGCGACGACCTGCGGATCGGCAAAGGCCTGTTCCACCGTATTGATCGGCCCGGCGGGCACGCCCTCCGCCGCCAGCCGGGCGAGCAGCGTGTCGCGCGGCCAGACTCGCGTCGCCGCCTCGATCATCGGGGTCAGCGTGTCGCGATGCTCGCAGCGCAAGGCGTTGGTCGCGAAGCGGGGATCGTCGCCATCGATGCCGACCAGCGCGGCGAAGCGCCGGAACTGCGTGTCATTGCCCACCGCCAGGATGAACCAGCCGTCGCTGGCGGGAAAGGCGGCATAGGGCACGATATTGGGATGCGCATTGCCCAGCCGGGTCGGCGTCGTGCCCGAGGCGAGATAGTTCATCGCCTGGTTGGCGAGCACCCCGGTCATCGTGTCGAGCAGCGCCATGTCGATCCGCTGCCCACGGCCCGTGCGCTCCCGCATGTGCAGCGCCGCCTGGATCGCGATCACGGCATAGAGCCCGGTCATGATGTCGGCGAGCGCCACGCCGATCTTCTGCGGCGGACCGTCCGGCTCGCCGGTCAGGTCCATGATCCCGCTCATGCCCTGGACGATGAAGTCATAGCCCGCGCGCGGGGCATAGGGGCCGTCCTGCCCGAAGCCGGTGATCGAGCAATAGATCAGGCGCGGGTTGATCGCCGACAGGCTGTCATGGTCGAGGCCGTAGCGGGCAAGGCCGCCCAGCTTGAAATTCTCGATCACCACATCGGCATCGGCGACCAGGTCGCGGACGATCCGCTGCCCCTCCGGTGTCGCGAAGTCGGCGACGACCGAGGATTTGCCGCGATTGGCGGCGTGGAAATAGGCCGCGTCGCGGCTGCCGTCCGGGTTGGCGATGAAGGGCGGGCCCCAGCGGCGGGTGTCGTCGCCCTCGGGGCTCTCGACCTTGACGACCTGCGCGCCGAGGTCGGCCAGCACCTGCCCCGCCCAGGGACCGGCGAGGATGCGGGCCAACTCGACGACCTTCAGTCCGGCGAGCGGTGCGGGCCTCGTCATGCGGCGGTCGTCAAAATGCCGTGATCCCGGTGATGGCGCGGCCCAGGATCAGCGCGTGGACGTCGTGCGCGCCTTCATAGGTGTTGACCGTCTCCAGGTTCAGCATGTGGCGCATCACCTGATACTCGCCCGAAATGCCGTTGCCGCCATGCATGTCGCGCGACGCCCGCGCGATGTCGAGCGCCTTGCCGACATTGTTGCGCTTGACGATCGAGATCATCTCCGGCGCGAACCGGCCCTCGTCCATCAGGCGGCCGACGCGCAGCGAGGCTTGCAGGCCCAGCGCGATCTCGGTCTCCATATCGGCCAGCTTCTTCTGATAGAGCTGCGTCGCCGCCAGCGGCCGCCCGAACTGCTTGCGGTCCAGGCCATATTGGCGTGCGGCGTGGAAACAGAATTCGGCCGCCCCCATCGCGCCCCAGCTGATCCCGTAGCGCGCGCGGTTGAGGCAGCCGAACGGGCCCTTCAGCCCCTCGACATGCGGCAGCAGCGCGTCCTCGCCCACCGCCACCTCGTCCATCATCACCATGCCGGTGATCGAGGCGCGCAGGGACAGCTTGTTGTCGATCTTGGGCGCCGACAGCCCCTTCATGCCCTTTTCCAGCACGAAGCCCCGGATCGCGCCGCCATGCGCATCCGACTTGGCCCAGATCACGAAGACATCGGCGATCGGCGAATTGGAGATCCACGTCTTGGCGCCAGACAGGACATAGCCGCCATCGACCTTCTTCGCGGTGGTGCGCATGCCGCCGGGATCGGAGCCCGCATCGGGTTCGGTCAGCCCGAAACAGCCGATCCACTCGCCGCTCGCCAGCCTGGGCAGATAGCGGCTTTTCTGTTCGTCCGAGCCATAGGCATGGATCGGATACATGACGAGGCTCGACTGCACGCTCATCATCGAGCGATAGCCGCTGTCGATCCGCTCCACCTCGCGCGCGATCAGGCCATAGGCGACATAGGATGCGCCGACGCCGCCGAATTCCTCCGGGATGGTGGGGCCGAGCAGCCCGAGTTCGCCCATCTCGCGGAAGATCGTGGGATCGGTATGCTCGTTGGCGAAGGCGTCGATGATGCGCGGCGCCAGCCGGTCGTCGGCATAGGCGCGCGCGGTGTCGCGGATCATCCGTTCGTCATCGGTCAGCTGGTCGTCGAGCAGCAACGGATCCGCCCAGTCGAACTTGCCCATTCGGGACATGTCTTCTCTCCTTGTCCCCCCGCTTCTCCCGAAGGCGGCCTGGTTTGTCCACCCCCGGCGGGGACTGGCGGCGATATGAAAAAGGGCCCCTCCCGCCGGAACGGGAAGGGCCCAGGTCTGAACGCTCGAGGGGGCGTCAGAGCTTGAAGCTGAGCGTCGCGCGCAGATCGCGACCGGCCAGCGGCGCGAAGTCCTTCAGCACGCTGGCATGGCGGCGCGCGTCGACGTCGAAGATGTTGTTGGCCGACAGGGTCAGCGTCGTCGGGTTCACCGCGCCCCAGGGCTTCAGCTGGACCGAGGCGTTGACCAGCGTGAAGCCGTTGGTCGGCGTCTCCAGCCCCAGCACGCGGCTCTGGCGGAAGCTGCGCTCCACCTCGACGCGGGCGTTCACCCGGTCCGACTGCGCTTCCAGCCCGCCGAGCAGCCGCAGCGGCGGGATGCGCGGGGCCGGGCCGGTGTTCAGGATCTGCGCATGGACATAGTCGCCCAGCAGGTCGGCGTTGATCGCATAGGTGCCGATCGTCGCGAGGCGAACCGAACCCTCCGCCTCGATCCCGTAATAGCGGGCATCGGCCTGCGCATATTGGAAGCAGGGCAGGTCGACCTTGCGTCCCGACGGCGCGGCCGCCGCTTCGCACGGACCCTGCTGGACCAGCGCATCATAGATATAGTTGGAGAAGCGGTTGTAATAGGCCGAGGCGTCGAAGCTATAGCCCTCGCCATGGCCGTGGACGGTGGCCTCGATGCCCCAGCTCGCTTCCTTCTTGAAATTGGGGTTGCCCAGCTCATAGGCCTCGGTCCCGGCGTGCGGGCCGTTGGCGAACAGTTCCTCGGCCGACGGCGCGCGTTCGGTGCGCGACAGGTTCAGGCCCGCACGCCAGTCAGGCGCGAAGCCGTAGCTGGCACCGACCGAGCCCGAAAAGGCGTCGAAGCTGCGCTGGCCCCGGAAGAAGCGGTTGTCGGCGACGGCGGTGCGCGCGGTCAGCGAGGTATGCTCGTAACGGGCGCCCGCCTCCATCTTGAAGGCGCCGCGATCCAGCTGCTGCAGGGTGAACAGGCCGACCTGCGCGGTGTTGTTGCGCGGCAGGAACGCCTCGTCGCCGCGCACGTCGAAGTCGCGGTTGAAGAACTGGACGCCCGACGCGCCCTGCCAGCCGTCGCGCTTCGACTGGACCAGCTCGAGGCGGCTCTCGATGCCCTTGTTGTAGAAGGCGGTGCCGATGCCGCCATCTTCCTCCAGCTCGTAATGGCGATATTGCGCCGCGCCCGCGCGCAGGCGGATGCGGTCGAGGAAGCCGCCGCCCGTCTCGATCTCGCCGCGCAGGTCGAGGCGGTTCTGGACGAGGCTGAGACGCGGCGCCTCGGGCTTTTCGCCGCCGGGGGTGAGGGTATAGCGGATCGGCACGCCGTACAGGCTGTCATAATGGCTATAGGCGATGCCCAGCGAGCCCGTATCGGTGATCAGCGCGCCGCCGACCCCCGCCGTCCAGGTCTCGCTGGCGGTGTTGGGCAGGCGACCGCCAAGATTGGCGAGTCGGCCGAAGTTGAGCGGGTCGCGGGGCGCCTGCGCCGCCGCCGCCTGCGCCTCGGCGCGGGCGCGCGGCGACAGGACATAGCCGCCGATCTTCAGGTTGTCGGTCTTCAGATACGAACCGTCCGCGTGCACCACGAACTGCTTGCCGACCGCGACATCGGTCGCGCCCGCCACCGACCGTTCGGTCGCGGCCGAGCCATAGGTCGCCATGCCCGACAGGCGATAGCCATTTTCGGGCACGGTGCGCGGGATGCGGGTGTCGATGACGTTGACCACGCCGCCCACCGCCGACGATCCGAACAGCAGCGCGGAGGGGCCGCGCAGCACCTCGATCCGCTCGGCGAGCAGCGGGTTGATGACGACGGCATGGTCGACGCTGGTGTTCGACACGTCGATCGATCCGATACCGTCGGTCAGCACGCGAATACGCTCGCCCTGAAAGCCGCGCAGCACCGGGCGCGAGGCGTTGGGGCCGAACGAGGTGGCCGACACGCCCGGCTGACGGGCCAGCGTCTCGCCGATGGTCGGTCGGATCGAGCGTTGCAGTTCCTCGCCCGTCACGATCGAGGTGCCCGACAGCACGTCCGCTTCCGACTGCTGGACCGGCGCGGTCACCACGATCTCGCGGCCGCGATTGGTCGGCTGGCCTGCGGTCTGCGCGGCGGCGGGAAGGGCGAACAGGGCGGCGACGGCGGTGGCCGACAGGCCGGACAACAGGACGGACTTGGGCAAGGACAGGGCTCCGATGATTGGCGAAGCCCCGTCGGTAGCGTAGTGTTACAACATATCAACAGAAAAATGACCGACCGTTCATCCGTTTGCCGCATCCGCACAGGTCAGGACGCACAGCAGCCACCCCTCCGCCGCCGGTTCGACCGACAGATCGGCGACGATATCGCGACCCAGCGGAATATCCGCCTCCGCCAGATCGGCCAGCCAGGCGGCCAGGGCCGGGGAGGAGGGCGCGGACAGCGACAGGGTCGCCACCGATCCGCTGAATGTCGCCGACGACCACGGCTCGACCGCCTGGACCGCGATCGTGACGACACAGCCCGTCTGGGCGGCATGGGCGGCAAGGACGCGGGCCAGCCTTTCGCCGCGATCGGCGGGACGCGGGCGGCTGCGGCACAGACCGGCGGAGCGGCGGGTGGGGTCCGACCAGGCGAGCGCGGTCATGCGCGATGCTCCGCGATGAAGCTGCGGACGCGCTGGACCATCTCCGGCCCCGGCTCTCGCCCGCGCCGCAGGTCGCCGACCAGTCGCGGGTCGTTGACCGCCATGCGGCCGAACTTGGTTTCCGGCATGTGGCTGGCCTTCAGATAGCGTTCGATCAACCCCAGCAATTCCATGGACGTTCTCCCATTGTCCGAATCTCCGACGTTCTTGTTCTGTTCTAATTTCCAACTTGTCTAGGAAAAATCCTATGCCTATATCGGAGGCCATGTCGGGATCGGAGATCAGGGCCACGCTTCAGGCGCTGGCGGAGCAGGCGGGCGTCAGCCTCGCCGCGCTGTCGCGCATGCTGGGGCGCAACGAGGCCTATCTTCAGCAGTTCGTCCATCGCGGGTCGCCGCGCATGCTGGCCGAGGGCGATCGCCGTCAGCTGGCCGAGTTCTTCGGCATCCCCGAAACGCGGCTGGGCGCGTCGGTGGAGGCCGGGCCGATGCTGGTCCGGCGGCTTGCGGTGGCCGCCTCGGCGGGGCCGGGGGCGACCGTGGATGACGAGGTGATGATCGGGGTCGAGGCGCTCGATCGCCAGTTGGCACGGCGGCTGGGGCTGCACGAGGGTGCCGCCTCGGTCATCCGGGTGCGGGGCGACTCGATGGCGCCGGGGCTGATGGACGGCGATCACCTGGTCGTCGATCAGCAGGATGTCCGCCCGCCCGCGCGGGGCGGCCTCTATATCATCCGCATGGGCGAGGTGCTGATGGTCAAGCGCGTCCGTGCCGGGCCCGAGGGGCTGGTCGCCTCAAGCGACAATCCCGCCGCGCCGCCAGTGCCGCAGGGGCCGATCACGGTGATCGGGCGGGTGGTGTGGCAGATGCGCCTGCCCAGCTGACGGCCTCAGCGACTCCGCCACCAGAGCAGCAGCGCGACGAGGACGCCGAACCCCAGTCCGGCCAGCACGCCCAGCGTCACCTGTCCCGTCGCCAGCCCGGCCAGGATGCCGCCCACCACGCCGATCGCGATGAAGAACCCGCCCGCGGGCGCGGACGGGCGCAACGCGCGGGGCGGGGACGGCGGGGCGGAAGGGCGCTGGGGATCGGTCATGGCGACCGTCCTCGCACGATGCGCCGGGTGAGGCCAGCCGTCCCGCGACGGTGCGCGCGGCACAGGCCAAGGGGACTGGCGAAAAACGGAATTCCGGATTAGGGACGCCAGCGAAACGGCACGGTTCAGGAGTGTATATGCCCGATCGCGGCGGCGGCTTTCAGGTTCCTCCCTTCGTCACCGACACCGATGTGGCGACTGCGGCGGAGATGATGGAGACGTTCGGCGAATCGGCGGGCGGAGAAGCGGCCGCGCGTGCGGGGCGTAGCCGCGACCTGGGCAACCACATCCATTTCTGCCGCTGGCGCCAGATCGAGCGCCTGATCGGCCTGTTGTCCAGCGAAGAGGCGTTCGGCACCGTGCATTGATGCGGGCCGGGTGGCACGCGGACCATGGCGCGCGACGTCCGGCGCGGCAAATCTGTTCAACCGAGCGTGCCGGGGGGTGTCGCTGCCGCTCCGTCGCGGCTAGGGACAGGGCCATGATGGTCCGCGTCGGGCGGCCGCGCCGCTCGGTCGCCATCCTTTATATTGCCATGGAAATGGGCGGAATCGCCTGGACGGGCCAGGCGCGTGCCCAGACGGTCCCGGTCGGGGCCAGCCCCGCATCGTCCCCGACCGCGCCCGCCGCGCAGACGACGCCCGATGCCATCGATCCGACGATGCTCGACCCGTCCGCGCCGCTTGCGCCGCTGCCCGAGATCGGGGTGGCCTGGCCCGACCTTTCGACCGCGCCGGGCGATCCGTCCGCGACGATCGCGGCGACGGTCGATGCGGCGGCGGAGCGGCGTTATCGCTGGCGGGTGGAGGGGATCGACGGCGCGGGGGACCTGCTCCGCAAGCGGTTCGACGAGCTGTCCAGCCTCCACACCAATGACGGCGATCCCGCCAACGCCGCGCAGCTCGACCGTCGCGCGCGCGAGGATGCCGCGCTGCTGACCAATTTGCTGCGCGGCGCGGGCTATTATGATACGCAGGTCGCGACGCGGATCGAACCCGGCGAGGTGCCGACCGTGCTGCTGCAGGCGACACCGGGCAATCTGTACCGTTTCGCCGGGGTGACGCTCGACGGGGTGCAGAAGGCGGGGGACAAGGCCGCGCCGCTGACGCAGGCGTTCGGCATCAAGCCGGGCGATCCGGTCGACGCCGATACCATCGTCGCGGGCGAGGCGGCCCTGAAGGCGGCGGTGGGCGAGGCGGGCTTTCCCTTCGCCAAGGTCGGCGATCCGCAGATCGTGGTCGATCGCGCCGCGCGCACCGCGACGCTGGACCTGTCGATCGCGCCGGGCACGCCGCGCCGTTACGGGCGGATCGTCACGACCAGCGACCGGCTGTTCGACGCCGAGCATGTCCAGGACATTGCGCGCTTCCGCCCCGGTGATCCCTATGACTCGGCCGGGCTGGACGATCTGCGCCGCGCGCTGGTGCAGACGGGGCTCGTCTCCTCGGTCCAGGTCAAGCCGGTGCCCGGCGACACGCCCGAGACGGTCAATGTCGCGGTCACGCTGGAACCCGCGCCGTCGCATACCATCGCGGGCGAGCTGGGCTATGGCACCGGCGAAGGCGCGCGCGCGGCGATCAACTGGACCGATCGCAACCTCTTCCCGCCCGAGGGCGCGCTGACCCTGCGCAGCGTGCTGGGCACGCGCGAGCAGCTCGGCTCGGTGGTGTTCCGGCGCAACAACTTCAACGGCCGCGACCGGGTGCTGACCGCGCAGTTCGCCGCCGCGCATCTGCTGCGCGATGCCTATGAGGCCAAGACGCTGTCGCTGTCGGCCAGCCTGGAGCGGCAGACCAACATCTTCTTCCAGAAGACCTGGACCTGGTCGCTGGGCGCCGAGCTGCTGACCTCGGACGAGCGCGACGTGATCGAGTCGACCGGCCAGCCGCGCCGACGGACCTTCTTCATCGGCGCGTTGCCGACCAGCCTCAACTATGACGGATCGGACGATCTGCTGAACCCGACGCGCGGCTTCCGGCTGGGCGGGCGGCTGAGCCCCGAATTGTCGTTGCAGGGGGCGGCGTTCGGCTATGCGCGGACGCAGGTCGATGCCAGCATCTATCGCCCGCTCGGCGACCGGGTGGTGCTGGCGGCGCGCACCCGGCTGGGGACGATCCTGGGCGCGCCGCGCGACCAGATCGCGCCGTCGCGGCGTTTCTATGCGGGTGGCGGCGCGTCGGTGCGCGGCTATGGCTTTCAGGCGATCGGGCCGCGTGACGCCAATAACGACCCCATTGGCGGGCGCAGCCTGGCGGAATTCTCGATCGAGGCGCGGGTCAAGGCGTTCGGCAATTTCGGCATCGTGCCCTTTCTCGACGCGGGCAATATCGCGACCTCGCCGCTGCCGCGCCTGACCGGGCTGCGCTTCGGCACCGGGCTGGGGGTGCGCTATTACTCCAATTTCGGACCGATCCGCCTCGATCTCGGCACGCCGCTCAACCCGCAAAAGGGGGATAGCCGGGTCGCCGTCTATGTCTCTCTGGGACAGGCATTTTGAACGAGGGGGAGGATCTGCCCGCCGATCCGCCGGTGACCGCGCGCCGGTTCCGCTGGGGTCGGGCGCTGGCGATCCTGATGGCCTTGGTGCTGGCCACGATCGGCGCCGCGCTGATGATCGTCGATACCGCGATCGGTCATCGCTGGGTCGCCGACCGGATCGGGGCGATCCGCACCCCGACCGGCCTGCGCTTCTCGGTCGGACGGATCGAAGGGTCGCTCTATTCGGACATGCGGCTGGTCGATCTGCGCGTCTATGACCTGGACGGCCTGCTGGTCCGGGTGCCGCGGGCCCGGCTGGACTGGCGGCCGTTGCACTGGGCGCGGGGGGCGCTCGACATCCGCGCGGTCGAAGCGCCGCTCGCCACGCTCTATCATGTGCCGCACACCCGCCGCACCGGGCGCGACACGCCGATCCTGCCCGATTTCGATATCCGCATCGACCGGCTTCACCTCGACCGGCTGGTCCTCGCGCCCGCCGTGCTGGGGCGGCGGCGAGTGGCGCGGATCGATGGGCGTGCGGACATTCGCGACGGCCGGGCGCTCGTCGCGCTCGACGGCGCGGTGGCGGGCAGCGACCGGCTTCGCCTGCGGCTGGACGCGCAGCCCGACCGCGACCGGTTCGACCTGGCGGTTCAGGCGCGGGGGCGTGCCGGGGGCGTGTTGTCGCGTCTGTCGGGCACGCGCGCGCCGGTGTCGCTCGACGTTGCGGGCAAGGGCAGCTGGACCCGCTGGGACGGGCGCGCGCATGGCCTGATCGCGCAGCGGCGCGCGGCCGACCTGACGCTGTCGGCGCGGGCGGGGCGCTATGCCCTATCGGGCTATCTCACCCCCTCGCTGATCCTGCGCGGGCGGTTGCAGCGCCTGACCGCGCCGCGCGTGACGCTGGCCGGGCAAGCCGATTTCGCCGACCGCCGCCTGACCGGCGCGCTGGCGCTGCGCTCGGCCGCCTTGCGGGCGCGGGCGACGGGGACGGTCGATCTGGGCGGCAACCGTTTCGATGGCCTGCGGGTGGAGGCGCGCCTGCTCCGGCCCGAAGCGCTGTTCGCCAATATGCGCGGACAGGCGATCGCGCTGCGCCTGCGGCTGGACGGGGCGTTCGACCGGGCGGCCTTCGACTATCGGCTGGCGGCGGACCGCTTCTCCTTCGATCGCACGGGGTTCGACGGCGCGCAGGCCGAGGGGCGGGGGCGGTTGAGCGGCGGCTGGCCGCTGACCCTGCCGGTCCGCTTCACCGCCGCACGGGTGACGGGGGTCGGCGAGGCGGCGGGCGGCATATTGCGCCGCCTGTCGGTGGCGGGCGATCTGCGCATCACCCCGCGGGCGATCGTCGGACAGGGGCTCGCGCTGCGGTCGGACAGGCTGGCGGGGCAGCTGGGCCTGCGGATCGACCTGACCAACGGCCGCTACGATGTCGCGCTGGACGGCGCGCTCCAGCGTTATCTGATCCCCGGCCTGGGCATCGTCGACGTCCGCTCCAAACTGACCGCCGTGCCGGGAGCGGGCGGCCATGGCACGCGCATCGTCGGGCGCGGCGAGGCGCAGGTCCGACGCCTCGACAACAGCTTCCTGCGTTCGCTGGCGGGTGGATTGCCGCGCCTGACCACCGATCTGGAGCGCGGGCCGGACGGCGTCTTCCATTTCCATCGGCTGGTGCTGACCGGCCCGGATATCCGGCTGACCGGCGAGGCGATCCGCCGGACCGACGGCAGCTTCCGCTTCGTCGGCGGCGGGCGGCAGCGCAGCTATGGCCCGGTGCAGATGACGCTGGACGGGCGGATCGACCGGCCGACGCTGGACCTGATCCTCGCCCAGCCCAATGCCGCGCTGGGCCTTGCCAATGTGCGCGCGCATCTCGACCCCAGCGACCAGGGCTTTGCGGTCCGCGCCGATGGCGGATCGCGCCTGGGCCCGTTCCGCCTGACCGGCGCGATCCTGCTGCCGCGCGGGCAGGATGCGGTGATCCAGTTCCAGCCGCTGGAGGTTGCCGGTGCCAGGGCGACGGGCGCGCTGACCGTGGCGCAGGGCGGCTTTGTCGGACAGCTGGGCGTGACAGGTGGCGGGCTGTCGGGCGAATTGCTGTTCCGGCCCGCCAATGGCGTGCAGCGGATCGAGACCCATCTGGCGGCGCGACAGGCGCAGATCGCGGGCGTGGCGGTCCGCCAGGGGCGGCTCGACCTGATCGCGCTGCTCGATCCCGCCGGGGCCTCGGTCGAGGCGTCGGCGCGTGCGCAGGGCGTGCGGCACGGCGCCTTCCACATCGCGCAGATGACCGGCACCGCGCGACTGCGTGGCGGGACCGGCGAGGTGCGGGTCGGCATTTCGGGGTCGCGCGGTCGCGCCTTCGCGATCCAGACCGTGACGCAGGTGACGCCGGGACGGCTGTCGATGACCGCGCAGGGCACGCTCGACCGGCGTCCGCTGCAATTCCTGTCGCCGGCCGTGGTCACGCGCGACGGCGACAGCTGGGCCCTCGCGCCGACGCGCCTCGCCTTTGCGGGGGGCGAGGCGAAGCTGGCCGGGCGGCTCGACGCCGATGGCGTGGAGGTGCAGGCGGGGCTGTCCCGGATGCCGCTGGCCGTGCTCGACATCGGTTATCCGGGCCTGGGGCTGGGGGGCAGCGCCAGCGGGACGCTGACCCTGCGCCGGGCGGGCGGGGCGCCGACCGGCAAGGTCGACCTGACCATTCGCGGGCTGACGCGCGCGGGACTGGTGCTGAATTCGCGGCCGATCGACATGGGGGTGGCGGGGGTGTTGTCCGCTGACCGGCTGGGCGTGCGCGCGGTCATGGCGTCGGGCGGGCGGATCGTCGGGCGCGGCCAGGCGCTGCTGGTGCCCGCCGGACAGGGCGATTGGGCCAGCCGGATGCAGACCGGGCGGCTGATCGCGCAGCTACGCTATGCCGGGCCCGCCGATACGCTGTGGCGGCTGACCGGGGTCGAGCTGTTCGATCTGTCGGGGCCGGTGGCGATCGGCGCGGATGTCGGCGGCTCGCTCCGCCAGCCGGTCATCCGGGGGGCGGTGCGCGCGACCGGTGCGCGGATCGAAAGCGCGACGACCGGCACCGTCCTGACCGACGTCCAGGCCAGCGGCCGGTTCGGCGGATCGCGGCTGGTGATTGACCGTTTCGCCGCGCAGGCGGGGCGCGAGGGACGGGTCAGCGGCAGCGGCCAGTTCGACTTCGCCGCCGCCCATGGCATCGGCCTCGACCTCTCGCTCCAGGCCAGCCGCGCGGCGATGATCGCGCGCGACGATATCTCCGCGACGGTGACCGGGCCGCTGACCTTCCATTCGGACGGGACGGGCGGCACGATCGCGGGCGATGTGGTGCTCGACAGCAGCCGTTATCGCCTGGGCCGCGCCTCCGCCGCGACGGCGGTGCCGCAGCTCAACATCCGCGAGATCAACGTTCCCGGCGGCGGCGAGGAGGACGATGTTCCGCGCAAGCCCTGGACGCTGGACGTCCGCGCGCGCGCCTCGGGCGGGTTGATCGTCTCCGGGTTGGGCCTCAACAGCGAATGGTCGGCGGACCTGAAGATCGGCGGCACGCCCGACAATCCCGCGATCACCGGACAGGCGACGCTGATCCGCGGCGATTACGACTTTGCGGGCCGCGAGTTCGATCTGGCGCGCGGCATCATCCGCTTCGGCGGCGAGGTGCCCGCCAACCCCGCGCTCGACATCGCCGCCAATGCCAATGTCCAGGGGCTGAGCGCCTCGATCCGCGTCACCGGTACCGCGCTGAAGCCCGAGATCGGCTTTTCCAGCACCCCGGCGCTTCCCAATGACGAATTGTTGTCGCGCTTGTTGTTCGGCACCTCGATCGCCAAACTGTCCGCGCCCGAAGCGTTGCAGCTGGCCGCCGCCGTCGCCGCGCTTCAGGATGGAGGGGGCGGGCTGAACCCGATCAACGCGGTGCGCCGGGCGGCGGGGCTCGACCGGCTGCGCGTGCTGCCCGCCGATGTGCAGCTGGGGCGCGGCACGTCGGTGGCGGCGGGCAAATATATCACCCGGCGCCTCTATGCCGAGATCGTGACCGACGGTCAGGGTTATTCCGCGACCCAGGTCGAGTTTCAGGTCACCCGCTGGCTGTCGCTGCTTTCCAGCATCTCGACACTGGGGCGGCAGAGCCTGAACGTGCGCATCTCGAAGGATTATTGAGGCGTTGCGCTTGTCACCATGTCGAACAGGAGCCTGAACCCCATGGAAAAGACCGCGTTTATCGACAAGACCGGCGGCCCCGAGGTGATCCGGTGGCGCGAGCACGAACTGCCCCCGCCCGGCCCCGGCGAGGTGCGCATGCGTCACCATGCGGTCGGCCTGAACTATATCGACACCTATCACCGCAGCGGGCTCTATCCCATCGACCTGCCGGGCGGGCTGGGCTCGGAGGCGGCGGGCGTGGTCGAGGCGCTGGGCGAGGGCGTGACCGATTTCGCGGTGGGCGACCGCGTCGGCGTGTTCGGCCCGGCGCGCGGCGCCTATGCGACGGCCCGCAACGTCGCGGCCGATCTGCTGGTGCCTCTGCCCGACAAAGTGGATGATCGCACGGCCGCGGCGATCCTGCTCAAGGGCGCGACGACCGCGTTCCTGATCGAGGATTGCGCCGCCGTCCAGCCGGGCTGGCCCGTGCTGGTCCATGCGGCGGCGGGCGGGGTCGGGCATCTGGCGGTCGGCTGGCTGAAGGCGATCGGCGCGACCGTCATCGCCACGGTGGGCAGCGAGGCGAAGGCCGAAAAGGCGCGCGCGGCCGGGGCCGATCACGTCATCCTGAACCGGACCGAGGATGTCGCCGCCCGGGTTCGCGAGATCACGCAGGGCCAGGGCGTGCCGGTGGCGCTGGACGGCGTGGGCAAGGCGACCTGGGGCGCCTCGCTCGACAGCATGGCGCGGCGCGGGCTGGTGGTCAGCTTCGGCAATGCCTCGGGGCCGGTCGACGGGGTCCATCTGGGCCTATTGGCGGCCAAGGGCTCGCTGTTCGTCACGCGGCCGACGCTGTTCGACTATGCCGTGACCGCCGGGGACAAGCGGCGGCTGATCGCGCGGGTCTTCGCGATGCTGGAGAAAGGCGCGATCACCCCCGAGATCGGCCAGAGCTTCGCCCTGACCGACGCAGTCGAGGCGCACCGCGCGATCGAGGCGGGCGAGACGGTGGGGAGCACGGTCCTGATCCCCTGACCAAAGTCGAAGCGCCAGGAATATTCCTCGTCCGACATTCCCGTTAAGCTGGCTGAAATCGCCCATCGGAGACCCATATGATCGCGCTCCTCCCGTTCGCCCTGCTGGCCATTCAGGTCGCGCCCACCACGCCGACGGCACCGGCCACGGTCGAAGCCCCCAAGCCCGTCATGGTCCGGGTCGCGATGCAGACCAGCCTGGGGCCGGTCGTCCTCGATCTCGATCGCACCCATGCGCCGATTACCACCGCCAATTTCCTGCGCTATGTCGACCAGCACCGGCTGGACGGCGTGACCTTCTATCGCTCGGTCCGCGTCGCGCCCGATTTCGGCTTCGTCCAGTTCGGTATCCAGAACGAGCCCAAGCGCATCCTGCCCCCGATCGCGCATGAGCCGACGACGAAGACCGGCCTGAAGCATCTGGACGGCACCATCTCGATCGCGCGGCTGGCGCCGGGCAGCGCGCGGGGCGACTTCACCATCATGGTGGGCGCACAGCCCTCGCTCGATGCCGATCCCTCCAAGCCCGGCGACAATCTGGGCTATGCCGCCTTTGGTCATGTGGTCGAGGGGATGGACGTGATCCACAAGATCCTCGACGCGCAGACCGACGCGGCCAAGGGGCCGTTCAAGGGCGAGATGCTGGCCGCGCCGGTGAAGATACTGTCGGCCAAGCGGGTGACAAAACTGAACCCGCAATAAACAACACTCAGTCCTCTTTCCTGATGTGCTCTAAGGGTTTTAGGGGGAAATCTTGTTGAAATGTCCCAAAGTGTATGAGGAGGCGTTGCAAGCCGCTAAAATAATGCTGTCGGTTTGGAATGCGCATTACTCGTGACGCTGCATCCTCGCAGTCTAGGGCGAGGGCCCTTAACTCGCCAATGCACTCTTCCTCTATTTTTGCTTTTACAGTAAGCCAGTTGAGAATCTTTTCGTCATCTGGATTAGTTGATATTACGATATCAGTAAGAAGGCTGTTCCATTGTCTAAGCCATTGGCCATGGGCGGTTCCCTGTGGGCCTAATTTCAAAATGACCTGTGCAAGTGAAAGAAGGGTAACGGTGGCAGATCCTAACTTTGCCAACCAACCCGGCGAACCAGAGACAAGATCCGTGAAGGCGCTAGCGCCAGCTGCAATGGTTAACAGTGTTATGATGGTGTCAGTATTTGTTAAAAACGTGGCGCGTCTGCGATGATAGCGAGTAGAATACTCTGCTACATACTGCAGTTCATATCGCCGATCTAAGCGCTCCTCTTCTGTCAAGGCTTTCTAGGGCGGACAGGAGGAGTTTGATCAGAAGTTACCCTTCCAGCTCGATCCTTTTGTCCATCGGAAAAGTTGCCTGGGTTACTAGGTGATGGGCGATCGCGATCGCGATTGCCATTCCCATGGGATGGGCGGTTCTTGTCATCTGCGGCCATAAGGGTAGACTCTCCGATTTATACGTTTGGAGTCTAGGCTAACCATTGCAGGTCAGTCCTGCAATATGGATCGAACGAGAAGGCTTCCCAAAAAGAAAGGGGCCTTGCGGCCCCTTTCCCCGTAGTGACATCGTTCAGGGGCTGGATCAGCCGCTGTAGTACATGTCGTATTCGACCGGGCTGGGGGTCATTTCCCAGCGCATCACTTCGCTCATCTTCAGCTCGATATAGCTTTCGATCTGGTCCTTGGTGAACACGTCGCCCTTCAGCAGGAAGTCGTGGTCGGCGGCCAGCGAGTCGAGCGCTTCGCGGAGCGAACCGGCGACCGTGGGAACCTGGGCCAGCTCGGCGGGCGGCAGGTCGTACAGGTTCTTGTCCATCGCCTCGCCCGGATGGATCTTGTTCTGGATACCGTCCAGACCCGCCATCAGCAGCGCCGCATAGGCGAGATACGGGTTCGCCAGCGCGTCGGGGAAGCGCACTTCGACGCGCTTCGACTTCGGACCGGTGCCGTAGGGGATGCGGCACGAGGCCGAACGGTTGCGCGCCGAGTAAGCGAGCAGCACCGGCGCTTCGTAACCCGGCACCAGGCGCTTGTAGCTGTTGGTGGTCGGGTTGGTGAAGGCGTTCACCGCCTTGGCGTGCTTGATGATGCCGCCGATGAAGTACAGGCACATTTCCGACAGGCCCGCATAGCCATTGCCGGCGAACAGCGGGTTCTTGCCTTCCCAGATCGAGAAGTGGGTGTGCATGCCCGAGCCGTTATCTTCCTTGATCGGCTTGGGCATGAAGGTCGCGGTCTTGCCGTAAGCATGGGCGACCTGATGCACGACATACTTGTAGATCTGCATGCGGTCGGCGGTCTGGGTCAGCGTGCCGAAGGTCAGGCCCAGCTCGTGCTGCGCGGCGGCGACCTCGTGGTGGTGCTTGTCGCAGGGCAGGCCCATTTCGAGCATGGTGGTGACCATCTCGCCGCGGATGTCGACGGCCGAGTCGACCGGCGCGACGGGGAAATAGCCGCCCTTGGCGCGCGGACGGTGGCCGAGATTGCCGCCCTCATATTCGCGGCCGGTGTTGGTCGGCAGCTCGATATCGTCGATCTTGAAGTAGGAGGACGAATAGTTCGTGTCGAACTGCACATCGTCGAACATGAAGAATTCGGCTTCCGGGCCGACATAGACGGTGTCGCCGATGCCGGTGGTCTTCACGAACGCCTCGGCGCGCTTGGCGGTCGAGCGCGGATCGCGGGCGTACAGCTCGCCGGTCGACGGCTCGACGATGTCGCAGAACACGATCAGCATCGGGGTGGCCGAGAACGGATCGGTGTACACGGCGTCGAGGTCGGGCTTGAGGACCATGTCCGACTCGTTGATCGCCTTCCAGCCCTCGATCGAGGAGCCGTCGAACATCAGGCCGTCGGTCAGCTCATCCTCACCCAGGATCGAGGCGACCATGGTCAGGTGCTGCCACTTGCCCTTGGGATCGGTGAAGCGCAGGTCGATCCACTCGATCTCTTCGTCCTTGATCTTCTTCAGGATGTCGCTGGCCGTATTCGCCATGTGCCGTTCTCTCTCTGCTTGGCCGCCCTCCGGCGAAAGGCCGGGGCCGGTGATACGTGTTTAGCCGGGCCGAATGTCAGCCCGGTGACGGATGAGTGTCGGGTGCGTCAGATCGCCGCGTCGTCGCGCTCGCCCGTGCGGATGCGCAGCGCCGTTTCGACCGGGATCACGAAGATCTTGCCGTCGCCGATCCGGCCGGTCTGCGCGGCGGCGGCGATCGCCTCCACCACGCGCTCGGCCAGACCGTCCTCGACGACCACCTCCAGCTTTACCTTCGGCAGGAAGTCGACGACATATTCGGCACCGCGATAGAGCTCGGTATGTCCCTTCTGGCGGCCGAAACCCTTCGCCTCGGTGACGGTGATGCCGGACACGCCGATTTCGTGCAGCGCCTCCTTCACCTCATCGAGCTTGAACGGCTTGATGATCGCCTCAATCTTTTTCACGAGCCTGACTGTCCCCGATGATGTTCGAACCCTCGCCCGATCTCACGCGTTGCAGAGATCGTGCCAACTGGCTTCCCCTCGTGAGAGGGTAAGAAAATGGTCAGATTTGCGCCCGAAAAGCGGGCAGAAGGATGGATGCTGCTCAAATAATGGGCAGCGATCACAGGATGCCCCGCACGGCTTCGGGCGGGCGGCCGATGACCACGCCCTTGGGCGTCTCGACCAGCGGCCGCTCGATCAGGATGGGATTGGCGGCCATCGCGGCCAGCACGGTGGCGTCGTCCGCCTGTGCGAGCGCCTTCGCTTCGGCCTCCGCCTTGCGAAGCCCATCGCGGGGCGCCAGGCCAGCCTTGGCATAGAGGCGCGCGAGTTCTTCGACGGAAGGCGGCGTCTTGAGATATTCGACCACCGTCACATCGGCACCCGCGTCGTTCAGCAGGGCCAGCGCCTCGCGCGATTTGGAGCATCGCGGGTTGTGATAGATGGTCGCCCGAATGGCCATGAGCGGCTTATGCGCTCCGCAGCGGTGAAAGCCAAGGCTCTCGTGACCGGAAAGAGCGGGACGGGCAGGGGCCCGACCCGCTCGGAAATCCGCTTAGTGCTTCGCGGCGACCGGCATCCGTTTGAGCGCGCGGGCGACGGCGGTGGTGAAATGGTCGCCGGGCCGGGCCTTGCACTGGTCGACGACGACGGGCACGATGTTCTCGACCCCGTCGACGGTATAGGTCGGATGGGGCTTGCCCTTGGGGCCATAGTTCGCCGCATAGACGATCGCCTGCGGGCGGAAGCTTTCATCCAGCAGGCCGAAGTCGTGGCACGACACGGTTTCCAGCTTCTTGCCGGACTTGAGCACTTCGATCACGCGCACGCTGCCGTTCTTGCCGGGCACATGGGCCTGTTCATAGACCCGCTGCGCCATGCCGGCCGATGGAAGTGCGACGATGGCGAGGGCAGCCGAGGCGGGGAGGGGACGGAGAAGTTTCATCTGCGATACTCCTTTCATCAAAGGCACCGCAGAAATGCCGATTGCACAGGCCATGTTCCACCAGTGAAAAACTGTTCATCAGTCCTTCATTGATCGGGAAAACAAAAAGGGCGCCCGGTCCTGTGACCGAGCGCCCCTGATCGAACATGGAATGGGAAGGGGTCAGGCCTGCTTGGCCAGCCACTCCTCCAGCCACTTGATCGTATAGTCGCCCTTCTGGAACTCGGGATCGTCCAGCAGCGACTGGTGGAGCGGGATGGTGGTCTTCATCCCCTCGATCACGAATTCCTCCAGCGCCCGGCGCAGGCGGCGCAGCGCGCCTTCGCGGGTCGTGCCGTACACGATCAGCTTGGCGATCATGCTGTCGTAATAGGGCGGGACCTTATAGCCCTGATACAGCCCGCTATCGACGCGGACATGCATGCCGCCCGGCGCGTGATACATCTTCACCGTGCCCGGCGAGGGGGCGAAGGTGCGCGGATCTTCCGCGTTGATGCGGCATTCGATGGCGTGGCCGCGGAACTGCACGTCTTCCTGGCGCAGCGTCAGCGGATGCCCCTCGGCGACGCGGATCTGCTCGCGCACCAGGTCCAGCCCAGTGATCATCTCGGTCACGGGATGCTCGACCTGCAGGCGGGTGTTCATTTCGATGAAATAGAACTCGCCATTTTCCCACAGGAACTCGATCGTGCCTGCCCCGCGATAGCCCATATCGGCCATCGCCTTGGCGACCACGCCGCCCATGCGCGCGCGCTCCTCGGCCGAGATGATCGGCGAGGGGGCTTCCTCCAGCACCTTCTGGTGGCGGCGCTGGAGCGAGCAGTCGCGCTCGCCCAGATGGATCGCGTTGCCGTTGCCGTCGCCGAACACCTGGAATTCGATATGCCGGGGGTTGCCCAGATATTTTTCCATATAGACGGTGGCGTCGCCGAACGCGGCCTTCGCCTCGGTGCCCGCCTGCTGCATCAGCGTTTCGAGCTGATCCTCGGAGGGCACGACCTTCATGCCGCGACCGCCGCCGCCGCTGGCCGCCTTGATGATGACCGGATAGCCGATCTCGGCCGCGAGGGCCTTGGCCGTATCCAGATCCGAGATCGCGCCGTCCGAACCGGGGACGAGCGGCAGGCCGAGCGCGCCCGCCGTCCGCTTGGCCTCCACCTTGTCGCCCATCACCCGGATATGCTCGGGCTTGGGGCCGACGAAGATCAGGCCGTGCGCCTCGACGATCTCGGCGAACTTGGCGTTTTCCGACAGGAAGCCATAGCCGGGGTGGATCGCATCCGCGCCCGAAATCTCGGCGGCCGAGATGATGTTCGGGATGTTGAGATAGCTGTCCGTCGCAGAGGGCGGGCCGATGCACACCGCCTGGTCGGCGAGGCGCACATGCATGGCATCGGCATCGGCCGTGGAGTGCACGGCGACGGTCTCGATCCCCATCTCGTGACAGGCGCGGTGGATGCGAAGCGCAATCTCACCGCGATTGGCGATCAGGAGTTTCTTGATCTGCGCCAAGGCGGCTTACTCGACGACGACCAGGGGCTGGTCGAACTCGACCGGCTGGCCGTTCTCGACCAGGACGGCGGTGACGGTGCCCGCCGACGTCGCGGTGATCGGGTTCATCACCTTCATGGCTTCCACGATCAGCAGCGTGTCGCCCGCGGCGACCTTCTGCCCGACCGAGGCGAAGGGCTTGGCGCCCGGCTCGGCCGACAGATAGACGGTGCCGACCATCGGCGACTTCACCGCATTGGCCGAGACGGCCGGGGCCGAGGCGCCGACCTCTGCGGGTGCGGCGGCGGCGACGGGCGCGGCGGCCGGGGCAGCGACGGGCGCAGGCGCTGGCGCATAGCCCATCTGGGCGACGGCCGCGGCCTTGCGCGCGACGCGGATCTTGCGGTCGCCATGCTCGACCTCGATCTCGGTCAGGGCGGTGGCGTCGAGCAGCTCGGCGAGCTGACGGACGAGGTCGACATCGACCTTCATCGCTTGTTCAGTCTTTTCGGTCATGGGACGCGCTCCTGTCAGAACCGGGCCGCGGCTTCAAGCGCGAGCAGATAGGAATGCGCGCCAAAACCCGCGATTGTGCCTTTTGCGGCACGCCCGATGAAGCTCTCATGACGGAATGGCTCCCGCGCATGAGGGTTGGATAGGTGAACCTCGATCACCGGGGTCGTCACCGACTTGATCGCGTCATGGATCGCGATCGACGTATGGGTGAAGCCCCCGGCATTGAGCAGCACGGCCTTGGCCTCATAGGCCTGGGCCTCGTGCAGCCAGTCGATCAGATGGCCTTCATGGTTGGACTGGCGCATGTCGATCGCCAGATCGAGCTCGCGCGCCCGATCCTCCAGCATCCCCGCGATATCGTCCAGCGTGTCATGGCCATAGATATGCGGCTCGCGCAGGCCGAGCAGGTTCAGGTTCGGCCCGTTGAGGACATAAACGGTCGCGGACATCCGCACTCCCATGGTTGCGGCTCGGAATGGCCGGGCCTAGATCGAGGGCCTTCCTTAACCGCATGCCCTATCCCACGTCGAGCGGGCAGCGACTTGCATGGTAAGTGACACAGATATGCCCCATACCGATGGAACCGTGACGATCACCGTGAATGGCGAGCATAAGCGGGTAAAGGCGGGCCTGTCGCTGGCCGATCTGGCGAGCCAGCTGGGGCTGGTGCCCGAAAAGGTGGCGGTGGAGCGCAATCTGGAGGTCGTGCCGCGCTCGACACTGGCGCAGGTCGAGGTCGAGGATGGCGACGAGATCGAGATCGTGCACTTCGTCGGCGGCGGCGATCATGTCGCGCCCGTCGTCGACGATGATTCGTGGGAAGTCGCGGGGCAGCGTTTCCGCTCGCGCCTGATCGTCGGCACCGGCAAGTACAAGGATTTCGCGCAGAATGCGGCGGCGGTCGAAGCCTCTGGCGCGGAGATCGTCACCGTGGCGGTGCGCCGCGTCAACGTGTCGGATCGCAATGCGCCGATGCTGACCGACTTCATCGACCCCAAGAAGATCACCTATCTGCCCAACACGGCGGGCTGCTTCACCGCCGAGGACGCGATCCGCACGCTGCGGCTGGCGCGCGAGGCGGGCGGCTGGGACCTGGTCAAGCTGGAGGTGCTGGGCGAGGCGCGGACGCTCTACCCGGATATGGTCGAGACGCTGCGCGCGACCGAAATCCTGGCCAAGGAAGGCTTCAAGCCGATGGTGTACTGCGTCGACGATCCCATCGCGGCCCGGCGGCTGGAGGATGTCGGCGCGGTGGCGATCATGCCGCTGGGCGCGCCGATCGGATCGGGGCTGGGCATCCAGAACAAGGTGACGATCCGCCTGATCGTCGAAGGGGCCAAGGTTCCGGTGCTGGTCGATGCCGGGGTCGGCACCGCATCCGAGGCGTCGGTGGCGATGGAACTGGGCTGTGACGGCGTCCTGATGAACACGGCGATCGCGGAGGCCAAGGACCCGGTGCTGATGGCCCGCGCGATGAAGGCGGCCGTCGAGGCGGGGCGCATGGCCTACCGCGCCGGACGGATGGGGCAGCGCCGCTATGCCGATCCGTCGAGCCCGCTCGCCGGGCTTATCTGACATTAATTTCAGGGAACTTGCCGCGTAACAAAGGGTTCTATCTCCGAGTGTTCAACGGGATGTGACAATCCCCAGCAAATGGAGGCCCCGATGGGTGAGCTGACCGACAAGATCAAGGGCAACGTCAACGAACTGGTTGGCAAGGCCAAGGAAGCTCTGGGCGAGCACAACCATGACGCCGATCTGAAGGCGGAGGGTCAGGCCCAGCAGGTCGAAGGCAAGGGCCAGCAGGTCAAGGGATCGGTGAAGGGCGCGCTTGGCGACAACATCTGATCCTGCTATTCGCTTCTGACTAAAGCAATCAGCAACGAAACTCACCGCCTCGGCTCACGCCGGGGCGGTTTTGTTTTGCCTGGGGGCGATCGGGTGAAGTCCGGCTGGCGGTGGTGGCGTTGCTTGGATCGTATTGCAGGTGTCGGAATGGGACTTTTGCGTCCTTTGCTTGCCGCCCCGGCGAGAACCGGAGCGGAAGGCAGACGACGCCTGACCTAACGCTCGGCGATTCGCGACAGGGTGGTGGCGGGGGTGATGATCTCGATATCGGTCTTCAGGTGAAGCAGCCGCACGCCCGGCTCCGCCATCGCGCGCGACAGGGCGGGGGCGAAATCCTCGGTCCGCGTCACCGTCTCGCTCCAGCAGCCATAGGCACGGGCAAGCGCGGCGAAGTCGGGATTGCCGAGCCGGGTTCCCGCCACGCGGCCGGGATATTCGCGCTCCTGATGCATCCGGATCGTGCCATAGCCGCCATTATCGACCACGATCACCAGCATCGACACGCCATGCTGGACGGCGGTCGCCAGCTCCTGTCCGTTCATCAGGAAACAGCCATCACCCGCCAGGGCGACCACCGTCCGGTCCGGGTGGCGCAGCCCGGCGGCGGTGGCGGCGGGCACGCCATAGCCCATCGCGCCGCAGGTCGGAGCAAGCTGGCACCCCGGCTCGTACCGCCAATAGCGGTGCCACCAGCCCGAATAATTGCCCGCGCCGTTGCAGAGGATCGAGTCGGCGGGAAGCGCCTCGCGCATCGCCGCGACGCACTGGCCGAGGTCGAGCGTCACGCCCTCGCGCGGAGCCGGGTCGGGCCAGGCGCGATAGGCGGCATGGGCTTCGGCCCCGGAGGGATGCGGCGTGGCGGCCTGCGTCGCCAGCAATTCCAGCATGCCCAGCGCGCGGTCCACGTCGCAGCACAGGGCCAGATCGGTGCGATAGATGCTGTGCAATTCCTCCGGGTCGGGATGGATATGGACCAAAACCTGCCCCGGATGGTCCGGGGTGATCAGGCTATAGCCATCGGTCGTCGCTTCCCCCAGTCGTGCGCCCAGCACGATCAGCAGATCGGCCGCCTTGACCCGCGCGACCAGCGCAGGATTGGGGCCATAGCCCAGATTGCCCGCATAGACCGGGCAGGTCGCCGACACCGCATCCTGACGCCGGAAGGCGGCGACCAGCGGAATGCCGGCCGCCTCGCCCCATGATCCGGCCAGCGCCACCGCGTCGTCATTCCAGTGCGCGCCGCCGATGATCGCCACCGGGCGCTCGGCCTTTTCGATCAGCGCCTGCACGGCCATGACGTCCTCGATCCGCACATCCTGCGACGGGCGTTCGATACGGGGGCGGACATGGCCTTCGACCAGGTCGCACAGCATGTCCTCGGGCAGCGCCAGCACCACTGGGCCGGGCCGTCCGCTCATCGCGGTGGCATAGGCGCGGGCGACATATTCGGGGATGCGCGCGGCATCGTCGATACGAGCCGCCCATTTGGCGAGCGGCGCGAACATCGCCTGGAAATCGACCTCTTGAAACGCCTCGCGGTCGCGGGTGCCCCGGTCGACATCGCCGATGAACAGGATCATCGGCTGCGAATCCTGCCGTGCGACATGGACGCCGATCGCCGCATTGGTCGCCCCCGGTCCGCGCGTCACGAAGGCGATACCCGGCCGCCCGGTCAGCGTGCCGTCGGCGCACGCCATGAAGGTCACGCCGCCCTCCTGCCGACAGGTCACCAGGTCGATCGCGGGCGTGTCGTGCAGCGCGTCGAGCACGGCCAGGAAACTCTCGCCCGGCACGGTGAAAATACGGTCGCACCCCTGTTCGAGAAGCGCATCGACAAGCAGGCGTCCGCCGGTGATCTGGGTCATGGCGCCCAGCCTAGACCCGCTGCTTCGCAAAGCGCAAACGCCGGGTTGACCGGGCTCCACCGCTCCGCCTAACGCTCCGTCCATCATAGGGAGGACGCCCATGCAGAAGCTTTATCGCGACGCGGCCCACGCGCTCGACGGCTTGTTGTTCGACGGCATGACGATCTGCGCGGGCGGCTTTGGCCTGTGCGGCATCCCGGAGCGGCTGATCGACGCGATCGAGGCGGCGGGGACCAAGGACCTGACCATCGCCAGCAACAATGCCGGGATCGATGGCGTGGGGCTGGGCAAGTTGCTCCGCTCGCATCAGGTCAGGAAGATGATCTCCTCCTATGTCGGCGAGAACAAGGAGTTCGAGCGGCAATATCTCAGCGGCGAGCTGGAGGTCGAGTTCTGTCCGCAGGGCACGCTCGCCGAACGGTGCCGGGCGGGGGGCGCGGGCATCCCCGGCTTCTATACCAAGACCGGCGTCGGCACGAAGGTGGCCGAGGGCAAGGAAGTGAAGAGCTTCGACGGTGAGGACTATATCCTCGAACGCGGCATCCGCGCCGACCTGTCGATCATCAAGGGGTGGAAGGCTGACGAGGCCGGGAACCTGATCTTCCGCAAGACCGCGCGCAACTTCAACCAGCCGATGGCGACGGCGGGCAAGGTCTGCGTCGCCGAGGTCGAGGAGGTGGTGCCGCTGGGCAGCCTCGACCCCGACCAGATCCATCTGCCGGGCATCTATGTGAAGCGGATGATCGTCGGCGCGCCCTATGAGAAGAAGATCGAGTTTCGGACGGTCCGCGAGCGGGCTTGATGGTTGGGGCAGGCCCCTCCCGCCTGCGGGAGAGGGAGCGTATCTGGCGGAGGGGGAGTTCATGAAACGTCTGATGTTGAACCGTGCCGGTCGTCCCGCAACCTCTCCCCTCCCGCAAGCGGGAGGGGGTGGGGGTGGGCTCCCCGGCTTGAGGCTGGCCCTGACCCTCGCCGCCGCCCTTTCCCTGTCCGGCTGCGTCGTCGCGGTCGGCAACACCAGTCCCGCCCCTCCAGCCCCGGCGGCGAACCCCAAGCTCGCCGGGATGCAATATCTCTACGGCTCGGCCGAGGCGGACGCGATCTCGCGCCAGGCGTGGAGCGCGCTCGTCACCTATGCCGCCGACCAGGTCCGCCGCCCCCCGCGCGACAGCGTGGTGCTCCAGGAGGGCGCGACCCTCGACGATCCCCGGTTCCTGTCCTGTGCGGGCAAGCGCCCGGCGGCGGTGTTCGACGTCGACGAAACCGTCCTCCTGAACCTGGGTTTCGAGCAGGACGATCTGACCGGCCGCGCCGACCGCGCCTTTCCCGGCCGCTGGAGCGCATGGGAGAAAAGCGATGGCCGCGCCGTCCTGCCGACCCCCGGCGCGACGGCGGCGATGGCCGATCTGCGTGCGATGGGCGTGACCGTGATCTTCAACACCAACCGCGACGATGCGGCGGGCGCGGCGCGCGCGATCGATGCGGCGGGGCTGGGCCCGGCGGTGCATGGCGATACGCTGTTCGTGCGGACCGATACCGATACCGGCGACGGCAAGGACGCCCGGCGTCGACGGATCGCCGACCGCTATTGCGTGATCGCGATGGGTGGCGATCAATTGGGCGATTTCAGCGACTTGTTCAACGAAGCTGGCAGCGTGGCCCAGCGTCGTGCCCGTGCGGACGCCCCGCGCATCGCCGCCTTGTGGGGGCGCGGCTGGTTCGTCTTCCCGAACCCCGTCTATGGCAAGGCGCTGAAGGGTAGCGCGGACGACATCTTCCCCGCCGACCGGCGGTGGCACCCGATAGGAGAATAGTGATGGCCTGGACCCGCGACGAAATGGCTGCCCGTGCGGCCAAGGAACTGAAGGACGGCTTCTACGTCAATCTGGGCATCGGCATCCCGACACTAGTGGCCAATCACATCCCGCAAGGCGTTGAAGTCACGCTGCAATCCGAAAACGGGATGCTGGGCATCGGCCCCTTTCCCTATGACGATGAGGTCGACCCGGACCTGATCAATGCGGGCAAGCAGACGATCAGCGAGCTGCCGCACACGGTCTATTTCTCATCCGCCGACAGCTTCGCGATGATCCGCGGCGGGCATATCGACCTGACCGTGCTGGGCGCCATGGAGGTGTCGGAGGGCGGCGACATCGCCAACTGGATGATCCCCGGCAAGATGATCAAGGGCATGGGCGGCGCGATGGACCTCGTCGCGGGCGTCAAGAAGATCATCGTCGTCATGGAGCATAATGCCAAGGACGGCAGCCCGAAATTCATCCCCGCCTGCACCCTGCCGCTGACCGGGCGCAATGTGGTGGACATGATCGTCACCGATCTGGCCGTCTTCCAGCGGCCTGACCATGACAGCGCCTTCCGCCTGATCGAGTGCGCGCCGGGCGTCACGGCGGACGAGATCGCCGCTAAGACGACGGCCCGGTTCGAACGCTGACGGCGATGGCCTATACGCTGATCACCGCGAACCGGAATTATTCGAGCTGGTCGCTGCGACCCTGGCTGCTGATGAAGGCACTGGGGATCGGCTTTGCCGACCGCGTCGAGCCGTTCGCGGCGGCGGAGAATTACGAGGCGTTCCGCGCCTTTTCGCCGAACGGGGCAGGTGCCGGTGCTGCGCGATGGCGATCGGATGGTGTGGGACTCGCTGGGCATCGCGCTCTATCTCGCCGAGCGGCATCCCGGCGTCTGGCCCGAGGACGAGGCGGCGCGCGCTTGGGCGATGTGCGCGGTGGCCGAGATGCATGGCGGCTTCGGCGCGCTGCGGGCCGAGCGGACGATGAATGTCGGGGTGCGCGTGGATGCCAGGCCGCCATCGGCCCAACTCGATCGCGACGTCGCGCGGTTGATCGAATTATGGGGCGAGGGGCTTTCGTGTTTTGGTGGCCCCTGGCTGGCTGGCGAGCGGTTTTCGGCGGTCGACGCCTTCTATGCGCCCGTGGCGTTCCGGGTGCGAACTTATGGGATCGATGTCGGCGCGGCGGGAGCCGCTTGGGTCGAGACGATCCTGGCGCATCCGGCGATGCTCGACTGGGAAGCGCAGGCGCTGGCCGAGACGTGGCGGGACCCGGATCATGAGATCGAGCTGGCCGGGTGCGGCGCGGTGACGGCGGACTACCGCGCGCAAGGATAGGGGGTGGGCGTGGCCTTCGACTTCGCTCAGGCTGAACGGCGGTGGTGGAGGGCCTCTTCCCTCGCTCCGTTCAGCCTGAGCGAAGTCGAAGGCCACGGGAATCCGCACCCAAAAGCGAAATAACATTGCGCCACACCTTTGCGTCGCGCATCTTTTCGGATAACAGCGCCCGCATCATGGCCCAACGACCCCAGACTCTGTACGAGAAGATCTGGGCCGCGCACGTTGTCGAACGGCGGCCCGATGGCACCTGCCTCATCTATATCGACCGCCACCTCGTCCATGAGGTGACGAGCCCGCAGGCCTTTGAGGGGCTACGCGCGGCCGGTCGCAAGGTTCGCCGTCCCGAACTGACGCTGGCAGTGCCCGACCATAATCTGCCGACCACCCCGCGGCTGGACGCGGCGGGACGGCTGCTGCCCATCGCCGATCCCGAAAGCGCGCAGCAGCTCGACGCCTTGCGCCGGAACACCGCCGAATTCGGCGTTGACTATATCGATGCGACGGCGGCCGCGCAGGGCATCGTCCATGTCGTCGGGCCCGAACAGGGTTTCACCCTGCCGGGCACGACGCTGGTCTGCGGCGACAGCCACACCTCGGCGCATGGCGCGCTGGGCGCGCTGGCCTTCGGCATCGGCACGTCGGAGGTCGAGCATGTGCTGGCAACCCAGACGCTGCTCCTGTCGCCGTCCAAGACGATGGAGGTCCGCGTCGACGGCGTGCTGGGCCATGGCGTGTCGGCCAAGGACGTGGTGCTCGCGATCATCGGCAAGATCGGCGCGGCAGGCGGCACCGGCCATGTCATCGAATTCACCGGCAGCGTGATCCGCAACCTGTCGGTCGAGGGTCGCCTGACCATCGCCAACATGTCGATCGAGGGCGGCGCGCGCGCCGGCCTGATCGCGCCGGACGAGACGACCTTCGCCTATCTGAAGGGGCGCCCCATGGCGCCGCAGGGCGCGGACTGGGACAAGGCGGTCGCCTGGTGGCGGACGCTGCCCAGCGATCCGGGCGCGGTGTACGACAAGGTCGTGACGCTCGACGCCGCCGACATCGCCCCCAATCTGACCTGGGGCACCAGCCCCGAGGATGTGGTGCCGATCACCGGCGTCGTCCCCGATCCCGACAGCTTCGCCGACCCGTCCAAGCGGGCGGCGGCGCGCAAGTCGCTGGACTATATGGGGCTGGAGCCGGGCACCGCGATGCAGGACGTGGCGATCCAGCATGTCTTCATCGGCAGCTGCACCAACAGCCGGATCGAGGATCTGCGCGCCGCCGCCGCCGTGGCACGCGATCGCCGCGTGGCGGACGGCGTGCGCGCGCTGGTCGTGCCGGGTTCGGGGCTGGTCAAGCGCCAGGCCGAGGCCGAGGGGCTGGACCGCGTCTTCGTCCAGGCGGGCTTCGAATGGCGTGAGCCGGGCTGTTCGATGTGCCTGGCGATGAACCCCGACAAGGTGCCGCCGGGCGAGCGTTGTGCCTCGACCTCCAACCGCAATTTCGTCGGGCGGCAGGGGCCGGGGGCGCGGACGCATCTGCTTTCCCCGGCGATGGCGGCCGCAGCGGCCGTGACCGGGCGCCTTTCCGATGTTAGAGCGTTGATGCCGCACGAGGACGGTGAAGAGAATAGGGGAGTGACGGCAGCATGAAACATGTACTGGTGATGCTGGTGACGGGCGCGGTGCTGTGCGGCGCGGCCGCCTATGCCGCCGGGGTGGCCTCCAAGCCCGCCACCGCCGAACAACGCCGCTGACGCCTGGCCCTGCATGTGTTGCGGGGCGGGACCGGCGATGAACAGGACTATCGCATGAATCCGGTTACGACCGTATCCGGCACCGCCTATCCCTGGGGTGCCAAGAATATCGACACCGACGTCATCATCCCCGCGCACTGGTTGAAGACGATCAGCCGGGCGGGGCTGGGGCGCGGCGCGTTCGAGACTGTGCGCGCGCAGCCCGGCAATATCTTCGACGATCCGCGCTATGCCGGGGCGCCGATCCTGATCGCGGGCGACAATTTCGGGTGCGGCTCCAGCCGCGAACATGCCGCCTGGGCGCTGGCCGACATGGGCATCCGCGCGGTCATCGCACCCAGCTTCTCCGACATCTTCTCGGGCAATGCGTTCAAGAACGGCATCGTCCCCGTCGTCCTGCCGCAGGAAGCGGTCGACCGGCTGGTCGAGGTGGCGCAGGATCAGCCCATCACGGTCGATCTGGAAACCATGAGCGTCACCACGCCCTTTCAGGATCGCTTCCCCTTTGAACTGGATCCGTTCCGACGCGAATGCCTGATGAACGGCCTCGACGAGATCGGCCTCACCCTGGCGCGGGACGGCGCGATCGACGCATTCGAGGGCGAAATGGCGCAGGGACGCCCTTGGATCGAGGGGCGTCGCCGTTTGCCGCCCGAGGCGACGCCGATCGCCTGACGCGCATGCCGCGACCCTTGCGGGTCGTGGCATCGCTCGGTGACGGGTCGGTCAGGCCAGGGCGAGTATGACGGCGGCGATGGCCGCCCATAGCGCCAGGGCGCCGATCATGCCGTTGATGATCCCCTCGATCGCCGGGGCGTTGGGGTATGCGGCAACAGGCGGCCGGGACAGGGGCGCGCGCATCGGACTCTCCTCATCCTAGGCGTCGCGATCCGGGTTCGGAGGCGATCGCCGATCTCCTTCGGAGGCGACTGCTCGGGCGTCGCCATCCTTATGTTTATGTGTCATGAATATTACGCACGAACGGGCGCGGCTGTTCCTCGGTTCGGCGCGACAATCGGGCGCCGTTTCGGATCGGTTGCGCGTCGGCGCGGCGGTGCCTATCTCGGGGACTTGGATCAGTGCCCCGCGGGGCAGGGGGATGGCGGACGGATGGACAGTTTTGACGAACGCAGGCGCGGGTTGGAGGCCGGGTTCGTGGCGGATCAGGAGATGATGTTCCGAATCACCGCGCGCCGCAACCGCCTGGTCGCGCAATGGGCGGCGGAGCGGATGAAGCTGACGCCCGCCGAGACCGACGCCTATGCCAAGGCGGTGGTTCAGGCCGATTTCGAGGAGGCCGGTGACGAGGACGTGATCCGCAAGCTGCTGGGCGACCTGACCGCCTCCGGGATCGATGTCGAGGAAGCCGAGGTCCGCCGCGCGCTGGACGAACAGCAGGTCGAGGCGCGCCGCCAATTGATGGAAAGCCGCTGACATGCCGATGGCCGCCGACGATATCGCCGCGATGATCCGCACCGCCATTCCCGATGCCGAGGTCCAGATCACCGATCTGGCCGGGGACGGCGACCATTATGCCGCACATGTCGTGGCCGCCAGCTTTGCGGGGATGAGCCGGGTCGCGCGGACCCGCGCCGTCTATGCCGCGCTGGGCGGGCGCATGGGGGGCGAACTCCACGCACTGCAACTGACCACGGCGGTTCCGGCGGGTGCCGAACCGACCGCCTGACCCTTTTCGATTTCATTCAGGAACGACCGATATGACCGATGACACGAATGCGCGGATCGATGCGCTGGTAAAGGACAATGCCGTCCTGCTGTTCATGAAGGGCACGCCCCTTTTCCCGCAATGCGGCTTTTCCAGCCGCGCGGTGGCGATCCTCAACCATCTCGACGTGCCGTTCGAAAGCGTCGACGTGCTCCAGGACCAGGGCATCCGCCAGGGGATCAAGGCCTATTCGGACTGGCCGACCATTCCCCAGCTCTACGTCAAGGGCGAGTTCGTCGGCGGTTCGGACATCATGATGGAGATGTACGAAAGCGGCGAGCTGGCCGAGCTGGTCCAGGACGTGAAGTCGGCCTGATCGCCGACCTTTACGGGCGCAAGAAGAGGAGGCCAGGTTTCGATCTGGCCTCCTTTTTTGTGTTCGTCCTGCGAGGGGGAGTGGCGGTCGCCCGGACCTGGGGCGGATCGCCATTCAGCGATGCCGTGCCTTCCCTCGCCCCTCGCAGAGGGGAGAGGGTTGCGCAGACTTGGTCTTTGCGAAAGCAAAGGCCTAGTCGGAGCTGGGTGAGGGGTGGGCGCTCGCCTTGCGAGCGCCGCGAGCCTTTGGGCTCGCTCAACCCCTCACCCAAGCTGCGCTAGCCAGCAGGCTGGCAAGCTTCGCTAACCCTCTCCCCTGTCCAGGGGAGAGGGAAAAAGAAGCAAACCCGAATCCGCACCCCATTGACTACACCTGTAATCGGTGTACGATTACGAGCGTAGTCAATGAAGGGGCGAGTCGATGGCCGAGCGTATCAGCGATGCCGAACATGCGGTGATGGAGGTTCTGTGGGAGGACTCGCCGCTGACCGCGCAGGATGTTGCCGAGCGGGTCGATCCCGAACGCGGCTGGACCACCAACACCGTCAAGACGCTGCTCGGCCGTCTTCTGGCCAAGGAAGCGATCGCGCATGAGGAGCAGGGGCGGCGCTATCTCTATCGCCCGCTGGTGGCGCGTGACGATTATGTCGTGGGCGAGTCCCGCCGCCTGATCGACCGGCTGTTCGGCGGCCGCCTGACCCCGCTGGTCGCGCATCTGGCCGAGCGCGACGAGCTGACCGCGCAGGACATTTCCGAGATCGAGGCGCTGCTCAAGGAGCTGAAGGCGTGAGCGGCGCGCAACTGGGCTGGGCGGTGGAGGCGATGATCGCCTCTGCCCTGCTGATGGCGCTGGTGCTGCTGGCGCGGGGATATGTCCGCCGGGCCTTCGGCCCGCAGGTCGCCTATGCGCTCTGGGCGCTGCCGCTGCTCCGGCTGGTCCTGCCCCCGTTGCCGCGCGGCCTGTCCGAGCAGGCCACCCCGCCGCTGGCGGCGGCCAGCGAACGCTTCACCACCTATGTCATGGTGCCGATGGCCGAGCAGCTGCCCGCGCCGCTCGCCGCGCCCAGCCTCTGGCCGATGGTGGCGCAGGCGGTGGCGCTGGTCTGGATCGTCGGGGCGGGGGGCTTTCTGGGGTTCCAGCTGCTGCGCCATTGGCGATTCCGCACGCGGTTGCTCGCGACGGCGGAGACGTTGGACGCGGTCAAGGGCGTGCGCGTGGTCGCCAGCGACGGCGCGCCGGGGCCGCTCGCCTTCGGGATCTGGCACCGCTATGTCGCCTTTCCGCGCGATTTCGCCGAGCGTTACGACGCCGACGAGCGCGACCTGGCGCTGGCGCATGAGCTGGGCCACCATGCGCGCGGCGATCTGATCGCCAACTGGATCGCGCTGGGCGTGCTGGCGCTCCACTGGTTCAACCCGCTGGCGTGGCGGGCCTTCCACGCCTTTCGTGCCGATCAGGAACTGGCCAATGACGCGCGTGTCCTGAAGGGGCGCAGCCGCGCCGACCGGCATGTCTATGCCTGCGCCATCGTGAAGGCCGCGCATGGCCGCGCGCTGTCGGGCGCCTGTCATCTGCACACCATCGAGGATCTGAAAGGGAGGCTGAAGATGTTGACGACTTCTCCGACTTCGCGTCGCCAGCTGGTGGCGGGCGGGGCGAGTGTATCGCTGCTCGTGCTGGCCGGGCTGGGCCTGACGGCGTCCGGCACCCCGGCGGCGGCGGCACTGACCGAGCGGGTCGAGCGGACCATCGGCGTCGACCTGACCAGCACGGCGGCGGTCCTGCCCGCGGTTGCCCAGACGGCGCCCGAGCTGTCCGACCCGCCCACCGCGCCGTCCGTGCCGATCGCCCCGGTCGTGACCGCCAGGCCCGCAGTCGCCATCGCGGCGACCCCGCCCGCGCCGCCCGCCATTCCTGCCGTGCCGACCACCTCGCCAGCCGTCGAACCGCCCGCCGCGCCCCAGGCCCCGGCGGTGCCGCGCATCCGCGTCGTCACCTTGCGCAACGGGCACAAGGTCCGGATTTTCGACCGCAACGCTGTCGTCCCGATGGTGCCGATGCCCCCGATGCCGATCGTCCAGTCGCGCAGCTGCGGCACGAGCGGCAGCGACAGCCGGACCAGCTATACCACCGTCGACGGCGAGACCCGGCGGCAGGTCACGATCATCTGCACCGACCGGATCGAGCAATCCGCGCGCCTGGCGTCGCTGTCCGCCCTGAACGCCCAGCGTTCGGCCCAGACCAACATGCGGATCGCGCTCGCCAGCATCGAGAGCGCCCGCGCCTCGATCAATCGTGACCGCAACCTGTCCGAAGACGCCCGGCGCGATGCCCTGAAGGGGCTGAACGAGGCGACGGCGGAGCTGAAGGCCGAAATGGCGGACCGCGACGCGGATTGATCCGTCCCGACTTTACCCCCCTCGACCCCTGTGCCCGGCCAATGGGTACAGGGGTTGCTCTTTATCGGCGGCTTGCCCACATGATGCGGGATGGCTGAGCACCCGACCGGCATTCCGATCCTGCTTGAGCCGCTGGTCTCCCGCGTGCTCGCTCCCAATCCTTCACCCTTCACCTATACGGGGACGCAGACGCATATCGTCGGCGACCGCGACGTGGCGGTGATCGATCCCGGCCCCGACGATCCCGCCCATCTGGATGCCCTGTTGCAAGCGATCGCCGGGCGTCCGGTCGCCGCGATCCTGATCACCCATCATCACCGCGATCACAGTCCGGCCAGCCGCCCGCTCGCCCGCGCGACGGGGGCGCCCGTCGTCGGCGCCGCGCCCTTCGCGCCCGATTACGAAGGCGGCCGGTCCGACGCCGCGTTCGACCGCGACTATGCACCCGACCGGGTGCTGGCCGAGGGGGAGGGGGTGTCGGGCGATGGCTGGACGCTGACCGCCCTTGCGACGCCGGGCCATACCTCCAACCATCTCGCCTTCGCGCTGCCCGAGACCAAGGCGCTGTTCTCCGGCGATCACGTCATGGGATGGTCGACCAGCATCGTCTCGCCCCCCGATGGCGACATGGGCGCCTATATGGCCAGCCTCGAAAAGTTGATGGAGCGCGACGACCGCGTCTATTATCCGGGGCATGGCGAGGCGGTGGACAATCCCCAGCGTCTGGTGCGCGGGATGCTGGGCCATCGCAAGCAGCGCGAGGGGCAGATATTGCGCCTGCTGGGCGGCGGCGATCCGCTCGACATAGCCGCGATGACCGCGCGCATGTATGTCGGGCTGAACCCCAAATTGCTGCCCGCGGCGGAACGCTCGGTGCTGGCGCATCTTTACGATCTGCGAATGCGGGGACTGGTCCGCGAGGAGGGAGCATCATGGACGATCGCGGCGTGACCCCGCCGGTCGAGACGCGGCGCGGCGGCTTCGGCCTGTTCATGGCCAAGGCGGCGGGCGTCCTCGTCCTGCTGGTCCTGGCCGGGCTGATCGCGGCCTGGGGGGTACAGCGCTATGTCGCCGACCGGCTGACCCCCGATCCCACCACCATCGCGCGCGCCAGCCTGGAGGGTCTGCGCGAACAGAACCGGCTGTCGGCCTTTGCCGCGCGCTATGTCGCCGTCGTCACCTCGCGCCAGTCGCAGCTGGGCTTTTCGACCGAACGGACGCTCATCATGCCGGGCATGGTCCGCTATGAGGTCGATCTGGGCAAGCTGCGCCAGCAGGATGTCCGCTGGGATGCGGGCGACCATGTGCTGACCGTCACGCTGCCGCCGCTCGAGATCGACGGGCCGCAGGTCGATATGGCGGCGATCCGCGAATATGGCTCGGGCGGCGTGCTGACCACCTTCACCGATGCCGAGCAGCGGCTGGATGCCGCCAACCGCACCGCCGGACAGGTCGAACTGATGCGACAGGCGCGAGGTCCCGCGCCGATGAAGCTGGCGCGCGACGCCACCCGCCGCGCGGTCGAACGCAGCTTCGCGATGCCGCTGCGCGCCGCCGGGGTCGATGCGACCGTCAAGGTCCGCTACGCCGACGAGGCCAGGGACGACGAACGCTGGGACACGACCCGGACGGTTCAGGAGGTTCTGGGCAACGGCGCATGACGTGCCCGATTGTCGGCGCACCGCCTTGCGCTTAGGGGAGGAAACATGACCATCCAGACGAATCTGACGGGCCTCGACCTGCGCGCCGAGATCGACCGGCTCCGCAAGGAACGCAACGCCGTCATCCTCGCCCATTATTACCAGAAGCCCGAGATTCAGGACCTGGCCGATTTCGTCGGCGACAGCCTGGACCTCAGCCGCAAGGCGCAGGCGACCGACGCGGACGTCATCGCCTTTTGCGGCGTGCGCTTCATGGCGGAGACGGCCAAGATCCTGTCGCCCGACAAGATCGTCGTGCTGCCCGACATGGCGGCGGGGTGCAGCCTGGAAGACAGCTGTCCCCCCGAACAGTTCGCCGAGTTCCGCGCGCAGCACCCGGATCACATCGCGCTGACCTATATCAACTGCTCGACCGAGGTGAAGGCGCTGTCCGACATCATCGTGACGTCGTCCTCCGCCGAGCAGATCCTGGCGCAGATCGACCCGGCGCAGAAGATCATCTTCGGCCCCGACCGCAATCTGGGCGGCTATCTGGCGCGCAAGACGGGGCGCGACATGCTGCTATGGCCCGGCGTGTGCATCGTGCACGAGGCGTTCAGCGAGACCGAACTGCTGAAGCTGCGCGCCGAGCATCCCGATGCGCCGATCGCCGCACATCCCGAATGCCCCGCCGTCATCCTGGATCATGCCGATTATGTCGGCTCGACGCGCGGCATCCTGGAGTTCGCGCAAGGTATCACTGGCGACACGCTGATCGTCGCGACCGAGCCGCACATCATCCACCAGATGCAGAAGGCGATGCCGGGCAAGACCTTCATCGGCGCCCCCGGCGCGGACGGCAACTGCAACTGCAACATCTGCCCATATATGGCGCTGAACACCATGGAGAAGCTGTATCTGGCGCTGCGCGACCTGACCCCGCGCGTCGAGATCGAGGAAGGGCTGCGGCTCCAGGCCAAGAAGAGCCTCGACGCGATGCTGACGCTGGCGAGCGGGACGGTCGGCAAGGGCGATCTGGGTCCGCGTTCGTGATCGAGGGCTTCGACCTCGACGGCTTCGTCACCACGACGCTGGCCGAGGATATGGGGCCGGGTGGTGACATCACCTCCGCCGCCGTCATCCCGGCGAGCGCGCGCTTCGTGGGCACCATGGCCAGCCGCGATGCGATCACCGTTGCCGGGCTGCCCATTGCCGAGGCGTTCTTCCGCCGCCTCGACCCCGAAGTCGCGATCGAGCGGCTGGTCGAGGATGGCGCGGCCGTCGCGCCGGGCACCGCGCTGCTCCGCCTGTCGGGCCAGGCTCGCGCGATGCTGACCGCCGAGCGGTCCGCGCTCAACACCGTCCAGCATCTGTCGGGCATCGCGACGATGACGGCGGCCTATGTCGCGGCCATGGCGGGGACGGGGGCGACGCTGCTCGACACGCGCAAGACCATCCCCGGCCTGCGCCTGCTGGAGAAATACGCCACCCGCATGGGCGGCGCGCAGAACCACCGCATGGGCCTGTGGGATGCGGCGATGATCAAGGACAATCACGTCGCGGTCGCGGGCGGCATCGGCCCGGCGGTCGCGGCGGCTAGGGCGGCGGGGATCGCACGGATTATCGTCGAGGTCGATACGCTCGACCAGATCGAACCGGCCCTGGCGGCAGGCGCGACGCACCTGCTGCTCGACAATATGGGCCCGGCGATGCTGGCCGAGGGCGTCGCCAAGGTCGCGGGCCGCGTGCCCACCGAGGCATCGGGCGGCGTCCGTCTGGACACGATCCGCGCGCTGGCGGAGACGGGCGTGACCTATGTCAGCGTCGGTCGCTTGACCCAGTCCGCCCCGGCGGCGGATATCGGGCTGGATTTCGCCGCGGCCTGAGCCGTGGCCTGAAGAGGGGAAAGGTCTTGCGACCCAAATCGGTGATCCTGGGCGAGCGGCTGTCGTTGCTCGCCATCCTGTTGCTGGTGGTGCTGGCGGCGCTGGGCTGGAACGATACGGTGGCGCAGGCGGGGGTCGGCATCGCGATCTTCGCCAATGTCCTGCTGATCGGGCTGTTCCTGCTGGCGACGCTGTGGACCACCCGGCTCGCGAGCCGGATCGGGCTGGGCCTGCTGATCGTGATGACCGTGCTCAACCTGCTGGGCTTTCTGTACCAGGTGTCGGTCGGCGCGCTGGCGGAAGGGGTGTTCGGCGTGCTGACGGTGGTGCAGGCGGCGGCGTCGCTGGTCGCGGTGGTGATGCTGCTGCGGCCCAATGCGCTGGCCTGGTATCGCGCCAAGGCGGAGGAGAACGAAGCATGAAGACGATCCTGATCGGGCTGGCGATACTGGCCGCGCCGCAGATGCTGTCGGCGCAGACGCTGCAATGCACCGCCCCCTCGGGGCCGCAGCGCATCCGCCCCGACCTGCCCAGCGCCAGCCAGCCGACCCGCGTGCTGCCCATCGGCAGCTATACGCTGGCGATCACCTGGAGCCCGCAATATTGCCGCGATCCGAAGGGCGACAGCCGCTTCCAGTGCGGCACGGGCAACCGTTTCGGCTTCACACTGCACGGGCTGTGGCCGGATGGCGAGGAGAAGGAGTGGCCGCAATATTGTCGCCCGACCGCGATCCTGCCCCAAGCGGTGGTCCGCCGTCACATCTGCGCCACCCCCTCGGCGCAGCTGATGCAGCATGAATGGGCCAAGCATGGCACCTGCATGGCGGGCTACAGCCCGGCGCGTTATTTCCAACAGTCCAATGCGCTCTATCACGGCCTGCGCTTCCCCGACATGATGGCGCTGTCGCGTCAGGGCAATCTGACCGCCGGTGACGTCGCGACGGCGGTGGCGGCCGCGAACCGGGGCATGACCGCGGACATGATGCGCGTCACCGCGACCCGCGAGGGCTGGCTGGACGAAATCTGGATCTGCCTGAACAGGGCGTTCCGCTATACCCGCTGCCCCGCGCACCAGGGCGGCCTGCAACCCGGCGCGCCGATCAAGATCTGGCGCGGTCAGCGCTGAAGGCTGGCTTATCCCTCCACCGTCACGGTGGAGGGATGATGCTTGTCGAGATGCTTGCGGATGATCCGCAGATTGCGCGTGTTGGACCGGAACAGCACGTCCGCCGCATCCCCGATCAGCGGCACGAAGCCCAGCATCGCATCGAACCCGACATTGGCCATCATCCGCGCCATCTGGAACCGTGACAGGCCCAGATTGCGCGCTTCCCAGATGATGTAGCTGCCCAGCGCGGCGGCGGCGATGTCGCCTATCACGGGCACCAGCCCCAGCATCACGTCCAGCCCGATCGGCCGATTGATCCCCGGCAGCACGACGACGCGCTCCAACAGCCTTTCCATCGCCTCGATCCGTTGGCGACTGGCGGTGATCCCCTTGTCGAGGGGAAGGTTGTCGAAGATCGAGGAATCGATGGGAGACGCTTTGGTCATACCCCTCAATTGGGGTCGGCGCGCAGGCGGTTCAATGGATGCCAGGCGCGGCTATTGGCCTGGAACTGGCGCAGTCGGCCGCTGACCAGCGACCAGCGCAGCGGACGCGCCAGCGGGATATAGGGCGTATCGGCGTTGAGCGCGGCATCGGCGGCGGCGATCGCCGCGCTGCGGGCGGCCAGGGTGGGCGCCAGCCGGGCCTGCTCGATGGCCGCACGGGCGGCATCGCCGCATGGCGCGCAGGCGGTGGCGAGATACCAGCGCGCGCTGTCGAAGGGGGCGACCGCATCGATCAGCCGGAGGTCGGCGGGTGCGTCCAGCTCCACGCGCTCGGGCACGATGCCGACCGAGAGCAGCGTCGCGCCGACCTGTCCGTACAGCATGTTCGCCCCCGGCCCTTGCGGCAGGGCGATGCGCAGGTGCACCGGCTGCCCCCAGGCCGCGACGCGTGCACGGGCGGCGGCGCGGCGTTCGTCCAGCGTCAGCAGCGCCCAGCCGGGGATTTGCGGCGGCGCGTCCGAGTCCAGCGTATCGGGCAGCAGGCGGTCGCTGGCCTCCCAATTGGGCGTGATCGCCCCGAGCAAGGCGGCCCGGTCGAACACGGCCGACAGCGCCTGACGGTTCGCCGCATCCCCCAGAAACCCGTCCCGGCTGGCGATGGCAAAGCCGAACAGTCCGGCGGCGGGGTCGACCCGCACCGCCGCCGGGGCGATCCTCGCCAGATCGAGCAGCGGCCAATTCTCGAACCGCCCGCCCAGCATCAAATCGGACGCGCCGCGCGAAAAGCGAAGAATGCCCCGTGCGGCGCTTTCGCCGATCAGGCGGACATCGTCCTTCGGCGCGGGCGTCGCATCGTCTTCGGGCTCGGCCCGGCGAGGGTCGGGGATCAGGCGGAGCAGGGGCGGCGGCCCGGCGCGAACGATGCGGAACGGCCCCGTGCCATGACGCGCGCGATCGATGATCGCCATTTCGGGCTGGGCGAAGAGCTTCAGCAGATCGGGGCGCGGACGCGACAGCCGGACCTCGATGACCTGCGGGGTCATCACGACGATCTCGTCTATGGCGGTCAGAAACGGCGCAAGCGGATTGCCCGAGCCGGGCGTGATCAGGCGGCGCAGGATCGGCACGACCTGTTCGGCGGTGACGGGCGACCCGTCATTCCACGTCGCCTCGCGCAACCGGAAGATATAGCTGCCGCCCTCGTCGATGACGATCCAGCGTTCGGCAAGCCCCGGCTCGATCTGCCCATTGGCGTCGAAACGCACGAGCCCCTGCGCTAGGGAGTCACGCAGCAGCCGATGCGGCATGTCGCCGCCGCTGGCGTTGGCTGGGTCGCGCCTCTGCGAAGTCTTGTCGGGAGACGACCGAACCGCACTGACGATAACCGCACCCGTATCGGCCCGCCGCTCGCAAGCCGAAGTGGCAAGCAGCGCGCCGGTCAACAGGATGGTGCGGACGGCGGGACTCGAACCCGCACTCCATAGGAAGCCGATTTTAAGTCGGCAGCGTCTACCGGTTTCGCCACGTCCGCGCACGGGCACAGGAAGAGACGAGGTTGTCGCCCACGTCAAGCATGGACCGATCATCGGGGAGCAGGAACCTCACCCGATCCGGTCGGCCCGCCGCGTGGCGGCAAGAAGGATCAGGCCCCCTCGACGTTCAGGCGGGCGCGCATTTCCTTGCCGGGCTTGAAATAGGGGACGCGCTTGGCGTCGACATCGACGGTTTCGCCGGTCCGGGGATTGCGGCCGGTGCGGGCGCTGCGTGCGCGGGTAGAAAAGGCACCGAAACCACGAAGTTCGACACGACCGTTATCGGCCAGCCGCTTGGTAATCTCATCGAAGAAGATGGTTACGATCAACTCGACTTCGCGCGGGTTCAGCCCCGGATTGTGTTGACCGATTTTTTGTACCAGTTCCGAACGGATCATCGTCTTGTCCCAAGCTACAGACGCGCCGTTCCTAACCTGTGTTTCTCGCTGCTGAAAGCGATTTTATTATACGATTAAGCGACGGACTGGTTCCATTGCGTGCGAAACCGGGACACATCCGGCAAAGCGGATGTGTCCCGGCCCAACGGCTTACTTCTGGCCGCGCGCCTTCAGCGCTTCGCCCAGGATGTCGCCCAGCGACGCGCCCGAGTCGGACGAACCGTACTGCGCCACCGCCTGCTTCTCTTCGGCGATCTGCATCGCCTTGACCGAGAAGGTCGGCTTCTTCGAACGATCGAAGCCGGTGACCATCGCGTCGAACTTCTGGCCGACCTGGAAGCGCTCGGGGCGCTGCTCGTCACGGTCGCGACCCAGATCGGTGCGCTTGATGAAGCCGGTCGCACCATCGTCGCCCGCCTGGACTTCCAGCCCTGCGTCGCGGACTTCGAGGACGGTCACGGTGACGACCTGGTTCTTGTTCAGGCGATCGCCAGCCGCAGCCACGCCGCCGGCGACGGGGCCGCCGCGCTCGAGCTGCTTCATGCCGAGCGAGATGCGCTCCTTCTCGGGGTCGATGTCCAGAACCACGGCCTGAACGACTTCGCCCTTGCGGTGCAGGTTGAGGGCATCCTCACCCGACACGCCCCAGGCGATGTCCGACATGTGGACCATGCCGTCGACATCGTTGTCCAGGCCGATGAACAGGCCGAACTCGGTCGCGTTCTTGACTTCGCCCTCGACGGTCGAGCCGATCGGATGAGCGGCGGCGAACGCCTCCCACGGATTGGCCTGAGCCTGCTTGAGGCCGAGGCTGATGCGGCGCTTTTCCTGATCGACCTCGAGGACGACCACATCGACTTCCTGCGAGGTCGACACGATCTTGCCCGGATGGACGTTCTTCTTGGTCCAGGACATTTCCGAGACGTGGACCAGGCCTTCGATGCCCGGCTCCAGCTCGACGAACGCACCGTACTCGGTGATGTTCGTGACGCGGCCCGACAGCTTCGCGCCGACCGGGTACTTGGCGCCGGCGCCATCCCACGGATCGCTCTCGAGCTGCTTCATGCCGAGCGAGATGCGCTGCGTGTCCTTGTTGATGCGGATGATCTGGACGCGCACGGTGTCGCCGATCGCGATCATCTCCGACGGATGATTGACGCGCTTGTACGACAGGTCGGTGACGTGCAGCAGGCCGTCGATGCCGCCCAGGTCAACGAACGCACCGTAATCGGTGATGTTCTTGACGACGCCGTCGATGATCTGACCCTCGGCCAGGCTCTGGATCAGGCCCGAACGCTGCTCGGCGCGGGTCTCTTCCAGGACCGCGCGACGCGACACGACGATGTTGCCGCGCTTGCGGTCCATCTTCAGGATCTGGAACGGCTGCGGGATGTCCATCAGCGGGGTGACGTCGCGGACGGGGCGGATATCGACCTGCGAGCCCGGCAGGAACGCCACGGCGCCGTTCAGGTCGACGGTGAAGCCACCCTTCACGCGGCCGAAGATCACGCCTTCGACGCGGGCCGACTTCGAGAATTCGAGCTCCAGCTTGTCCCAGGCGGCCTCGCGGCGCGCGCGGTCGCGGCTGAGCATCGCTTCGCCGTGCATGTTCTCGACGCGGTCGACATAGACCTCGACCTCGTCACCGACCTTCAGGTCGGCCTTCTGGCCGGGGGCAGCGAATTCGCGGAGGGGCACACGGCCTTCCGACTTCAGACCGACGTCGATGACGGCCATGTCGTTTTCGATCGCGGTGACGGTGCCATGCACGACGCGACCCTCGAAGCTGTCGGCACCGCCGAACATGTCATCGAGCATCGCCGCGAAATCGTCGCGCGTGGGCTGGGGGTTGGTTGCCATAAAAGGGTTAGGTTCCTGAGAGTTTTTCGCCTCCGGTCGGGGATTCGGCCCCGGCGTTCGACGATGGCCGCGCCGACCCCATGTCGACGCCACCAGGCCCGAAGATGTGACTGAAACACGGAAAAGCGGCGGTCCGCGACAAATGCGGAAAGGACGCTGAGGGCACGGCCCTGCGTCAGCCTCTCCGCGGAACAGGGTCCGCGAGCGCGGGTGCCTTAGCCGAAAATGGGGTTTTGTGCAAGGTGAGGGCTATCCTCCCCAGCACGGGGAGGGGGACCGCCGCGAAGCGGTGGTGGAGGGGGCGTGCCGCATAGGTTTGACCTTTGGGGCTGGCCCCCTCCGTCAGCGCTGACGCGCTGCCACCTCCCCATGCTGGGGAGGATTATGTTAGCGCCCCTTGGCGGCGACCTGGGCGTCGACGAACTGGATCGCGCGGGCGACCGCCGCTTCGATCGTCAGGCTGGACGTATCCAGCGCCGCCGCATCCGCCGCCTGGGTGAGGGGGGCCGTCGCCCGGCCGCTGTCGCGCTCGTCGCGGGCGCGGATGTCGGCCAGCACCTGCTCGAAGCTTGCGGTCGAGCCCTTGGCGGCCAGCTCGTTATGCCGCCGCCGCGCGCGGACCTGCGGGCTGGCTTTCACGAACAGCTTGGCGTCGGCGTCGGGGGCGATGACCGTGCCGATGTCGCGTCCGTCGAGGATCGCGCCGCCCGGCTGGTTGGCGAAGCGCTTCTGCCGCTGGAGCAACGCGGCGCGGACCAGTGGATGCGCCGACACGACCGAGGCGAGCTTGCCCGTTTCGTCATCGCGCAAGGCCGGATCGGCAAGCAGGCTGTCGTTGAAGCTGCACGCCGCGACCGCGTCGGCCTCGCGCGTCGGGTCGAGGTGCATCGCGCGCACCGTCGCCGCCACGGCGCGGTAGAGCAGCCCGGTGTCGAGATGGGGTAGCCCGTAATGCTTCGCCAGCGCGCGGGCGATGGTGCCCTTGCCGCTGGCCGCCGGTCCGTCGACCGCGATGATCATGCCAGCGCCCCCAGCGACTCCAGCGTGTCGAAAAAGACGGGATAGCTGGTCGCGACGGGCGCTGCATCGTCCAGCGTGACCGGATCACGGGCGTTCAGCGCGGCGATGGTCATGCTCATGGCGATCCGGTGGTCGAGCAGAGTCGCGATGGTCGCGCCGCCGGGGATCGGATCGCCGCCGGTGCCGGTCACGGCCATGCCGTCCTCATATTCCTCGCAACGGACACCGCACGCGCCAAGCGCGTCGGCCATGGCGGTGATGCGATCCGACTCCTTGACGCGCAGTTCCTCCGCGCCGCGTGCGATGGTCGTGCCGGTCGCGAAGGCGGCGGCGACGAACAGCACGGGATATTCGTCGATCATGCTCGGCGTCAGCTCGGGCGGGACCTCGATCGCCGTCAGGGGCGCATGGCGGACGCGCAGGTCGGCCACCGGCTCGCCGCCGACGATGCGCGCGTCCAGCTCGGTGATGTCCGCGCCCATCATCTTGAGCGCCGCGATGATGCCGGTGCGGGTCGGGTTCATGCCGACATTGGTGATCGTCACGTCCGCGCCCGGCACGATCGACCCCGCGACCAGCCAGAAGGCGGCCGAGGAGGGGTCGCCCGGCACGACGATATCCTGCGGCTTCAGCTCGGCTTGCCCGCGAATCGTGATGATCCGCCCCTCGGGGGAGGGGGTGACGGTCAGCTCGGCGCCGAAGCCCGCCAGCATCCGCTCGCTATGGTCGCGGGTCGCGATCGGCTCGATCACCGTCGTTTCGCCCGGCGTGTTGAGCCCCGCGAGCAGGATCGCCGACTTCACCTGGGCCGAGGCGACGGGCAGCGTGTAGCGGATCGGCACCGCCGGGCTGATCCCCCGGACCATCAGGGGCAGGCGACCGCCCGGCGTATCCTGGAACTGCGCACCCATCTGCGACAGCGGATCGATGACGCGGCCCATCGGGCGCTTGGACAAAGAGGCGTCGCCGGTGAAGGTGGCGGTGATCGGATGGCTGGCGACCAGACCCATCAGCAACCGCGTCGAGGTGCCCGAATTGCCCATGTCGAGCGCGGTCTCGGGCTGGAGCAGCCCGCCGACGCCGACGCCGTGGATCACCCACACCCCGTCATCCTGCCGGACGATGTCGGCGCCCATCGCGCGCATCGCGCTGGCGGTGGCGAGCACGTCCTCGCCCTCCAGCAGGCCCCGGACCCGGCTTTGCCCGACCGCCAGCGCGGAGAGCATCAGCGAGCGGTGGCTGATCGATTTGTCGCCCGGAACGGCGATGGTGCCGCGAAGGGCGGCGGCGGCTCGCACGGTGCGAGGCTGGGGAAGAGTGTGCGCCATAGATGGCGCGGGCTTTTGACAGGGGCCTTGCGCTGTGGCAAGGCGCGCCCACTTTTCGCTCCGGCGGAAAACCCAATCCGAAAGGTATGAACGGCATGATCAAGCCGGAATGGGGCACGAAGCGTACGTGCCCGAAATGCGCGACGCGCTTTTACGACCTCGAAAAGGACGACCCCGTGACCTGCATCAATTGCGGGACGCAGTGGGAGCCCGAGCCCATCCTGAAGTCGAAGCAGCCCCTGCCGTTCGAGCAGGTCAAGGCCGAGAACAAGGAAGCCGACAGCGATCTGGCGGGCGGCGACGACGAGGATCTGGACATCACGGGTGAGGACGAAGAGCCCTCGCCCGACGATGAAGTCGATCTGGGCGGCGACGACGATCTGGGCGTCGAGACGTCCAGCGAGGACGACGAACACTGAGTTGTTCGACGGGGTTCGGCAGGGACCTGAAAAAAGTACTTGCCGAGCCCCGGCGGCCCCGCTAGTGGGCTGCCTCCACAGCGGAACGGGGCCGTAGCTCAGCTGGGAGAGCGTCGCAATGGCATTGCGAAGGTCAGGGGTTCGATCCCCCTCGGCTCCACCATTCCGCAGGAACGTCGGCAGCTAAGCTGCTGACAGGCTGACCCGCATCCCGCCGGGCCATGCCGACATCGATGGGGCCGTAGCTCAGCTGGGAGAGCGTCGCAATGGCATTGCGAAGGTCAGGGGTTCGATCCCCCTCGGCTCCACCATCCTTTCGACATCGCTGACAGCGTCAACCGCCTCTGGTCGTCCATGGGTGGTTTTTCGCGTTGTGCGCCGGGCAAGTCCCGCAGTACCCCGTCTGCTCGGGCGCAGGAGGGGATTCTCCAATCCCCCGTCCAGCCGAGCGAAGGCGAGGGAATAGGCTTCGCCAGGCGGCAAAGGCTGCCCATGCGCTTCGACTTCGCTCAGCGCGAACGGGTGGGGGACATGGCGGCGGTCGCAACATTCCCCGGTGAATGGGAAACGCGCCGTCAGGCCCCGGGGGAGTGGATCAGACCGCCGCCAGCCGCCGCTGCATTCGATGAACGGGGTTGGCGGCGTCGCCGGTCATGTCGGTCAGCCGGAAACGGGCGACTTCGCGGGCCAGCGTCTCGGCCTCCAGCGCCAGCTTGCGCGCGGACGAGGTGGCCTGTTCGACCATCGCGGCATTGCGCTGGGTCACGCCGTCCATTTCGGATACCGCGGTGTTGACCTGTTGCAGCCCGATCGACTGTTGCCCGGCCGAGGCCGCGATCTGCGACACCAGCTCGCTGATCTCGCCGATCCGCCCGATGATTCGCTGCAGCGCCTCGCCGGCCTCATTGACCAGTTCGACGCCCGTGCCGACCTGGTCGGAGGAGGCGAGGATCCGGGTCTTGACGTCCTTGGCGGCCTCGGCGGACCGCTGCGCCAGCGCGCGGACCTCGGACGCGACGACCGCGAAGCCCTTGCCCGCCTCGCCCGCGCGCGCCGCCTCGACCCCTGCGTTCAGCGCGAGCAGGTTGGTCTGGAACGAGATGCCGTCGATGACGCTGATGATCTCGCTGATTTCGGACGAGGCGCGCTCGATCCCGCCCATCGCCTCGACCGCGCGGCGGACGATCTGGCCCGATTCCTCGGCTTCCTGACGCGCCTCGCCGACGATCCGGTTGGCGCGCGAGGCGCCGTCGGCGGTCTGGCGGACCGTGGTGGTGATCTGCTGCATCGCCGCCGCCGTTTCCTCCAGCGAGGCGGCCTGCTGCTTGGTGCGGTCGGACAGGTCGTCCGAGGCCAGCCGGATGTCGCCCGACCCGATGCGAATCTCTTCGCCCGACTGGGTCACCACGCCCAGCGTCGCGCACATCTGGGTGCGCATCGCCTCGAAACTGTCGGCCAGCGCCTGATATTCGGTCGGCAGTCCGTCGAGCGAGGCGGTCAGGTCGCCCTTGGCCATCCGGTCGAACACCGCGCCGCAGCGTTCGATGACCGCGCGGCGCCCGGCCTGTTCGGCCTCGAAATAGGCGGCCAGCGCGATATCCATGTCGATCAGTGACGCCTTGACCAGCGCGGTCGCCGCCCGTGCACGCCGCCGCGCGCCGAAGGGCCAGAGCAGCCGCCCGAGGATCAGCTTGGGCAGGACATATTCCAGCATCCGCGCATAGCCGCTGATATACCAGGTCGGCGCCAGCCCGATCCGGGCATGGACCTGCCCGATATGGGTCGAGGAGGCGGCATAGTCGCGGTCGAGCGGGCGCGAGAACAGCTTGCGCCAATGTTCCATCTGCTTGTCGCGGGCGTGGTCCATCCGCGCCTGCGACGCGAACAGCCCCCGGATCTGCGACGTGTTGGCGATGTGACGGTATAGCGCGGTCAGCGCCGCGGGGGCGTGCCGTTCGATCGCGCGCTTGACCATCGGGAAGGTCGCATAGCTTTGCGCATCATAGTCGAACGCCGCCAGCCTCTGCTCAAAATCAATATGTTCCGATCCGCTCACGGCCCATCCTCCATGCCATGCCCTGTTATGGCAAAGAGGGTTAAGAAGCCGTGGCGGTTACCGATGAGGCGCAATTTTTTCCCGCAACCCACGTCGGTTACGCGATCGGCCCCGAAACGGGCCGGGCCGCCTGCGCGAACCCGGCCCCTGGAATCAGGCGGCCAGCCCGTGATGGCGCAGCAGCGCATCTGGCTCCGGCGCGCGGCCCCGGAACGCGCGGAAATTCTCGGCGGCCGGACGACTCGCCCCGCGCGCCAGCACCTCGCGGCGGAACCGGTCGCCCGCCACCTGGCCCTCCTCGGCAAAGGCGGCGAAGGCGTCGGCCGACAGCAGTTCAGCCCAGAGATAGCTGTAATAGCCTGCCGCATAGCCGCCCGCGAAGATATGGGCGAAGCTGTGCGGGAAGCGATTCCATTCGGGCGGGCGAATCACCGCCACCTCATCGCGCACCGCATTCAGCACCGCCATCACGCGGCCGCCCTGCGCCGGGTCGAAGTCGCGATGCAGCCGCAGGTCGAAGGTCGCGAACTCGATCTGGCGCAGCAGGAACAGCCCGGCCTGGAACCGCCGCGCCGCCAGCATCTTGGCGAACAGGTCGTCGGGCAGCGGCTCGCCGGTTTCGACATGCGCGGACAGCTGGGTCAGCGTGTCGCGGTCCCAGGCGAAATTCTCCATGAACTGGCTGGGCAACTCGACCGCATCCCATTCCACGCTGGAAATCCCGCCGATCGAGGGCAGGTCGACTTCGGTCAGCAGGTGATGGAGCACATGGCCGAACTCGTGGAGCAGCGTGACCACATCGCCATGCGCCAGCAGCGCGGGCGTATCGCCCGTCGCGGGCGGGAAATTGCAGGTCAGATAGGCGATCGGCCGATGGAAACGATCGGCATCGCGGAAGCGCGGACGGCACACGTCCATCCAGGCACCCCCGCGCTTGCCTGCGCGCGCATGGAAATCGCAATAGACGCCCGCGACGATCTCGCCGCTCGCATCCTGCACGTCATAATAGCAGACATCGGCATTCCACACCGACACGCCCGGCCGCTCGACCAGACGGATGCCATAGAGCCGCTCGATCAGCGCGGTCGTGCCCTCCATGACGCGGGGCAGGGGGAAATAGGCGCGGATCGCCTCGCGGTCGACGCCGAAGCGTTCGCGGCGCATATGCTCGGCGACATAGCCGGTGTCCCAGGGCTCCAGCTTGGCGATGCCGAATGTCTCGGCGGCATAGGCGCTCGCCTCGGCCAGTTCGCGCTCGGCCAGCGGGCGGGCTCGTGCGGCCAGGTCGGACAGGAAGGCCAGCGCCTCGTCGGCCGACTGCGCCATCTTGGTCTCGACCGACCGCGCGGCGGCGTCGGAAAAGCCCAGCAGCCGGGCGGCCTCATGGCGCAACTCCAGGATGCGGTCGATCCGGGCGCTGTTGTCATGGGCGGGATCGGCGGCCTGGTCCGAGGCGCGGGTGGCATAGGCCTTGGCGACACGCGCGCGCAGGTCGCGATTGTCGGCCTGGGTCAGGATCGCCTGGACGCTGGGTTCGCGCAGCGTGACGAGCCAGCCATCCAGCTCCTTCTCGGCGGCATAGGCGGCCAGGATCGCCTTGGCATTGTCGGTCAGGCCCGACAGCAGCGCCTCGTCGGTGACGTGCTCGCCCCAGGCCTCGCTCGAATCGAGCACGGCATTGCCGAACTCGGTGGTCAGCTTGTTCAGCTCGACCCCGATCTCGCGGAACCGCGCCTTGGCCGCATCGTCCAGCCCGACGCCCGACAAAGTGAAGTCGCGGCGCGCCAGCACGACCGCGCGCGCCTCTGTCTCGGTCAGCGGCGCGAGGTCGACCCGGTTGAACGCGGCGAACAGGCGCGGGTCCTGCCCGGCCTCCAGCCCATATTCGGCGAGCATCGCCTGCGCCTCGGCATAGGCGGCGCGCAGTTCGGGGGTGTCGGCGACCGAATGAAGATGCCCGGCGGGCGACCAGCCGCGCGCTATCGCGAACCCCGCGCGCTCGCTGGCCAGCACGACATCGGCGAAATCGCTGGCGTTGGATCCGCCGATCCGGTCGGCGGCGGCGCGGGCATCGGCGATCAGCGCCTGGGCGGCGGGCACCAGATGCTCGGGCCGGACGGCGGCGAAATCGGGAAGGTCGGTATCGGCGAGAAGCGGATTGATGGTCATTCGGCGTCCTTGAGCAACATCGTGCGAAGCGACATCTCGGCAGCGTCGACGCTTTCGGCAAGCCCCTGATGCGCCAACCAGCGCGGATCATGGTGGCAATCGGCATAGCGCGCGCCATGGTCGCAGATCAGCGTGGCGATCGATCCGGCTCGTCCGGCGGCGGTCATGTCGAGCGCCAGCAGCGCGGCGGCGACGAAGTTCGCACCTGTCGACGGCCCCACCGGCCGCCCCAGGCACTCGCCCGCGATCCGCATCCCCGCGATCGACACGGCGTCGGGCAGCTTCATCATCCGGTCGATCGCACCGGGCAGGAAGGACGGCTCGACACGGGGGCGGCCGACCCCCTCGATCCGCGACGGGGCGGGGCAGCGCGCGGTGGGATCATCGTCGCGATAGCCCTGGAAAAAGGCGCTATGCTCCACATCGGCGACACAAAGCCGGGTGGGAAGCCCGCGGTAGCGACAATGCCGCCCGATCGTGGCGGCGGTCCCGCCGGTGCCCGCGCCCACCACGATCCATTCGGGAACGGCATGCGGCTCGCCCGCCATCTGGGTCAGGATCGCCGAGGCGATATTGTCGCAGCGCCAGTCGGTCGCGGGCGCGGCATTGGTGAACTGGTCGAGATAGACGCCGCCCAGCGCATCGGCCAGGTCGCGCGCCTCGTCATACAGGCGGTGCGGCTCGACCAGATGGCATTGGCCGCCCTGCGCCTGGATCGCGGCGATCTTGGCGCCTGCGGTGCTGGCGGGCATGATGGCGTGGAAGGGCAGGCCGAGCAGCCGTGCGAAATAGGCCTCGGACACCGCCGTCGATCCCGACGATGCCTCGACCAGCGGGCGACCCGCGCGAATGACGCCCGCGACGATCCCGCCGATGAACAGCGACCGCGCCAGCCGGTGCTTCAGGCTGCCCGTCGGATGCGCCGATTCGTCCTTCAGATACAGGTCGACATGGGGTGCCGAGGGGAGGGTGACGGCCAGCAGCGGCGTTTCCGGGCAACGGCGCCGATCCCGGTCGAGCACCGCCAGCGCGGCATCGACGAAATGCTGATCGACCGGCTTCTCCGTGACGGCGATGCCCAGCGCATCGACTGCGCCCTGGATCGCATCCTGATCGGTGGCGGGGCGGGGGGGCGCGGTCATCAACATGGCATATTTTCCTTCGTTACCGGAAAGGATATGCGGTTCTCATCGCGAAATCATACCAAAGTTGGCGGTTCAATCCGTATTTGGTGTGAGAAAATCCCATGTGAGGGCCATATGATCGACAGAATTGACACCGCCATCCTCGCCCAGCTCCAGGCGGATGCCAGCCTGTCGGTCGCCGAGGTGGCCGCACGGGTGAATCTTTCGCAAAATGCCTGCTGGCGGCGCATCCGGCGGCTGGAGGAGGAAGGGATCATCCTCGGCCGGGTGGCGCTGCTCGATCCGGAAAAGCTGGATGCGGGGATGACCGTCTTCGTCAGCGTGCGCACCGCCGAGCATTCCGCCGCCTGGCTCGATGATTTCGCCAAGGCGGTGAACGACATGCCCGAGGTCGTCGAGTTCTACCGCATGGCGGGGGAGATCGACTATCTGCTCAAGATCCGCGTGGCCGACATCAAATCCTATGACCGGGTCTATAAGCGCCTCATCGAACGCGTCCGCCTGGTCGATGTCAGCGCGGCCTTCGCTATGGAGGAGATCAAGCACAGTACCGCGATCCCGCTGCCCCAGCCGCCCCGATGATATGGATTGCATTTTCTGCAACTGCATTTGTTGAGGTTGCAATTGCGTCAATCGCTGCTGCGATGCACAAGGGACGGGCCTTTCAGGCATCCTCTCCTAAAAACTTTCCGGCCGGTCGTAAGATCGGCCTTTTTTTTGGCCGCGCTTTCCCCTACGGAATGAGGGCGTCGTCGGCTAACGAAGACAGAAGCATAAACGGGAGTGGAAGCCGCCGGTAAGACCGGCATCGGCTGGACGACCGGGATGGGGGTTGAGCGTATCGGCCATCGCTCCCCCCATTTTCCTTTGCGACGTCGTCCCCATGCGCTTGGCAGCGACAGCCTTCATGACCTATCTGGCGCGCAAGGCCGTGCCGGTCCGTTCAGACAGCCGGTGCTCGACCGCCATTTCAGGGAGCGCCGACGATGCAGCGCCTTTTTTCCATCTTCGAACCCTTTGTGCTCAGCCTGTTGGGCACCGTCCTGCTGGCGACGATCCTGCCCGCGCGCGGGGCATTCGCCGTCTATGCGGGTTATATGGCGGATGCGGGGATCGTCCTTCTGTTCTTCCTGCACGGCGCCAAGCTGTCGCGTGACGCGATATGGCAGGGGCTGCGCAACTGGCCGCTCCATCTGGCGGTGCTGGCGTCGACCTTCATCCTGTTTCCGCTGCTCGGCCTTGCCCTGTCGCATCTGCCCGGCGTCGATCCGTCGCTGGCGACCGGCATCCTGTTCCTGACCCTGCTGCCCTCGACGGTGCAATCCTCGATCGCCTTCACCGCGATCGCGCGCGGCAATGTCGCGGCGGCGATCTGTAGTGCCTCCTTCTCCAATCTGCTGGGCATCGTGCTGACCCCGGCCCTGGTGGCCTTGTTGATGAAGGTCGATGGCGGCGGCGGCGTCTCGCTGGCGTCGATCGAGGGAATCCTGCTCCAATTGCTGGCGCCGTTCGTGATCGGCCATCTGCTGCGCCCCTGGATCGGCGGGTTCGTGGCCCGTCGCAAGTCGCTGCTGACCATCGTCGATCGCGGCTCGATCCTGCTCGTCGTCTATACGGCCTTTGGCGCGGCTGTGGTCGAGGGGCTGTGGTCGCGCGTGTCGCCCGCCGATCTGGGGAAGCTCGCCCTGCTGTGCCTGTTGCTGCTCGGCGTGATCCTGACCGCGACCTTCCTGATCGCGCGGATCATGCGCCTGCCACGGACCGACGCCATCGTGCTGCAATTTTGCGGGTCGAAGAAGAGCCTCGCTTCCGGCGTGCCGATGGCGGGCGTATTATTCCCGGCGGCGCAGGTCGGCATCATCCTGCTGCCGGTCATGCTCTTCCACCAGATCCAGCTCATCGCCTGCGCCATGCTTGCACGTCATTATGGCGAGCAGGCCGATGGGGAAGGCGAGGGGGTTCGGGCGAGCGAGAAAGCCTAGCGACAGGATATTTCAGGCTCGCGCAAGAAAAACGACATTGCTGTGAAAAAACCTGTTGACCCCCGGACGGCCTCCGCCTAGAGGGGTTTCACCGCAGCGGTGGCCGACCTGGTCGACCGATGCAGTCACGACAGATCGGCGCACTTGAGGCCCTGGGAACGGGGTTGAAGGAGTGTTGCCGGTATTTGTTGTCGGCTCTTTGACATTGTAGGTTAGATGAAGGGACATGCGGGCGGCGGCTTGGCGGTTGTTCGGGGCATTCAAGGTGCTCTGAGGTCGTTAATAAGCTTTAAGCCAGTTCGTATGTCTCGTTACATATCCACTTGAATATGTGATGTGCAGGAATTGGCTCCTTGAAGTGAGCGGTTTCGGTATGGTCATTCCACCGTATCGAGATCGAGCATCAAACTTGAGAGTTTGATCCTGGCTCAGAACGAACGCTGGCGGCATGCCTAACACATGCAAGTCGAACGAGATCCTTCGGGGT
>NZ_JBEPKL010000023.1:0-71869 GCF_040544655.1 Sphingomonas sp. 1185 | reverse complement strand
CCTCACCCAGCTCCGACTAAGCCTTTGCTCTCGCAAAGACCAAGTCTGCGCAACCCTCTCCCCTCTGCGAGGGGCGAGGGAGGGAAAGGCATCGCTGACTGTCGATCCGCCCTTGGCGCTTACTTGCCGCGCAGCGTGTTGAGCAGCGCGATGCCGACCACGCCGCCCAGCGCGGCCGAGGCCAGCGGACGCTCGCGGACGAAGTCGCGGACCTGATCGAACAGCGGACGCACCGCCTGGTCGACGCTGGTCTTGGCGTCGCCGAAAGCCTTCTGGGCCTTGCCGCTCAGCTGTTCGCCCTTGCCTTCGGCCTGCATGGTCTTGTCGCCCAGCACGCCGCCCAGGCCTTCCTTGACCTGACCGCCGAAATTGGTGGCTGTGCCGTTGATCGTGTCGGTGTTCATCGAAAGATCTCCTTTCATGGGGCGGGAATGATTGGGGCATCAAACCCGCGAGGCCGCCGATGTTTCCGAAACGGCCGCGATGGAGAGCCGGGATCGACCGGCGCGCGTCGTCGCGCCCTTTCCCCATCCGCTCGGCGTCGCTACATGCACGGCGATGGTCGCCGACCCCCTTGCCAAGCTCCACGAAGTTTTCGGGTACAGCCAGTTCCGGGGTGTCCAGGAACAGGTGGTCGACCGTGTCCTGAATCGCCAGCGGACGCTGGCGGTGATGCCAACCGGCGCGGGCAAGTCGCTCTGCTACCAGCTGCCCGCCGTGATGATGGACGGATGCTGCGTCGTGGTCAGCCCGTTGATCGCGCTGATGCACGACCAGTTGCGCGCGGCCGAGGCGGTCGGCATCCGCGCCGCCACGCTGACCAGCGTCGACCAGAATCGCGCCGAGACGGTCGCGCGCTTCCGCGACGGCCAGCTCGACCTGCTCTATGTCGCCCCCGAACGCGCGTCGTCGGGGCATTTCCGCGAGCTGCTGGCCTCCGCGCCGCTCAGCCTGTTCGCGATCGACGAGGCGCATTGCGTCAGCGAATGGGGCCACGACTTCCGCCCCGATTATCGCCTGCTCGAGCCGTTGATGGATGCGTTCCCCGACGTCCCCCGGCTCGCGCTGACCGCGACCGCCGACGCGCATACCCGCGCCGATATCGCCAAGCAGCTGGGCATTCCGGTCGAGGGGATGATCGTCTCGGGCTTCGACCGGCCCAATATCCGCTATGCGATCAGTCCCAAGGCCAATGTGAACCTGCAGATCGCGCGGGTGGTCGCCGACACGCCCGGCCCCGGCATCGTCTATGCCCAGACGCGCGCCGCGACCGAGAAGCTGGCCGAGGCGCTGGCCCGCACCGGGCGGCCGGTGCGCGCCTATCATGCCGGGCTGGACCCCGCCGTGCGCGCCAGGAACCAGGCCGATTTCGTGGCGAGCGAGGATATGGTGATCTGCGCCACCGTCGCCTTCGGCATGGGGATCGACAAGCCCGATGTGCGCTTCGTCGCGCATGCCGGCCTGCCGAAGTCGATCGAGGCCTATTATCAGGAGACCGGGCGCGCGGGCCGCGACGGCGATCCGTCGGTCGCGCACCTCTTCTGGGGCGCGGAGGACTTCGCCCGCGCCCGCCAGCGCATCGCCGAGGTGGAGCCCGAACGCCAGCCCGGCGAGCGCGCGCGGCTGGCGGCGCTGGGGGCGCTGGTCGAGACGGGTGGATGCCGCCGCCGCATCCTGCTGCGCCATTTCGGCGAGGATCTGGCCGAGGATTGCGGCAATTGCGACAATTGCCTGGGCTCGCCCGATGCGGTCGATGCGACGACGGTGGCGCAGAAATTCCTGTCCGCGGTGTTCCGCACCGGCCAGATGTTCGGCGCGGGCTATATCGAGCAGGTGCTGACCGGCCAGTCGACCGAGCGCAGCCTGATGAACGGGCATGAGGCGCTGTCGGTGTGGAATATCGTCGACGGCGACGAAGTGGCGCTGCTCAAGCCGGTCCACCGCGCGCTGCTGCTGCGCGATGCGCTGCGCACCAATCATCATGGCGGGCTGGAGTTCGGCCCCGCCGCGCGCGCGCTGATCAAGGGCGAGGCGCGGCTGTCGCTGGTCGTGCCGCCCAAGCGCGAGCGCAAGGGCCGTCGTGCCGCGCCGGTCGCCGCCAATCCGGCGGACAACCCGCTGTTTGAGGCGCTGCGCGCCAAGCGGCGCGAGCTGGCGCAGGAGGCGGGGGTGCCGCCTTACGTCATCTTCCACGACTCGGTGCTGCGCGACATGGCGGCGCAGCGCCCGACCAGCCGCGCGGCGCTGTCGCTGCTGTCGGGCATCGGCGCGCGCAAGCTGGACGCCTATGGCGAAGCCTTTCTGGCGGTGATCCGCGACGCCGGTTAATATCGCTCGCGTCATGACCTACACCAGCCCTGCCCCGACCCTGACCACCGAGCGACTGACCTTGCGCGGTCATCATCCCGACGATCTCGACGCGCTGTCGGCGATGTGGGCCGAACCGGCGGTGTACGGCATGATCGGCGGCAAGCCCCGCCCGCGCGAGGATGTGTGGATTCGACTGCTTCGGTCGGTCGGATGCTGGACGGTGTTCGGCTATGGCGCCTGGGTGGTGTGCGACCGGGCGACGGGCGATGTGCTGGGCGATATGGGCCTGCTGGAATCGCGCCGTGAGATCCGGCCCGAACTGACGGTGCCGGAGGCGGGGTGGACGCTGGTTCCGAAGGCCCATGGCCGGGGCTATGCGGGCGAGGCGATGCGCGCGGTGCTCGACTGGGCGGACGCGCGGGGCATCGGGCGGACCTGCTGCATCATCGATCCGGGCAATGCGGCGTCGATCGGCCTGGCGGGCAAGCTGGGTTATGCGGCACCGGTCGAGGGGGTGTATCACGACCGGCCGATCCGGATTTTCCATCGGGGGTAAACTCGACTCTCCGTTCGCGGGGAGCGGAGTCGAAGCGCATGGGAATGTGCTTGCGGACAGGGTGGGGCGTGGGCTTCGACTTCGCTCAGCCTGAACGGGCGCGGGGGGTCGCGCGAAGACGCGGAGAAACGGACCCGCCCTCCGTTCGCACTGAGCGAAGTCGAAGTGCACGGGAATGCGCTCGCGGATGGGGCTGGGGTTTTGCGCGGGGGCGTGGAGAGGGAGTGCCCGGCCGAAGGCCGCCTCTCTTCGCCGACGGTGCGGCAGGGGCGACGGGCGAACCGGCGCCTGACGCCCGTGCCCGCTCAAACCTCTCTGCGCCTCCGCGCCTCCGCGCGAACAAAAGGCCAAGGACCGGACGATCGCGGTTCAAGCCCCGCCCCCAATGGGTTACACTGTCCGCCGTGACGCTTGCCCTGATCCTGTCCGCCATCGCCATGACGCTGATCGTCGGCGTCCGCTATCTGCTCGCCTCGGGCGCGTTCGCGCTGGCGACGCGGGCGCGGCATCCGAACCTCTATACCGGGCTCGACCCGCAGATCCGGCGCGAGATCGGGTGGAGCCTCGCCTCCGCCGCCATCTATGGCGTACCCGCCGGGGTCGTCGCCTGGGGATGGCAGAATCGCGGATGGACGCAAATCTATGCCGACATCCATGCCTGGCCGCTCTGGTACTGGCCGGTCTCGATCCTGCTCTATCTGGTCGCGCACGACACCTGGTTCTACTGGACGCATCGCTGGATGCACCGCCCGGCGGTCTTCAAGGCCGCGCATGCCGTCCACCATGCCAGCCGCCCGCCCACAGCATGGGCGGCGATGGCGTTCCACCCGATCGAGGCGGTGACCGGCGCTGTGGTAATTCCGCTACTCGTTTTTCTTATTCCGATTCACGTCGCCGCACTCGGCTTGGTACTGACGATCATGACCGTTATGGGCGTCACCAACCATATGGGCTGGGAAATCTTCCCGCGCGTCATGTGGCGGGGGCACCTGGGGGGGTGGCTCATTACCGCAAGCCACCATCAACGGCATCATGAGCAATATGGGTGCAACTATGGACTCTATTTCCGTTTCTGGGACCGGCTCTGCGGCACCGACCGCGGCCTTGGCGATTTCGAGCGCGCCCATGCGCAGGCCGCGCGCCGTGTCGCTGGCGCTGATGCTGGCCGCGCTGCCGCTGATCGGCGCCGCGCCGGTCAGCCGGCTGGACATCGCGATTGACCAGCTGCGCTCGGCCAAGGGTTCGATCCGCCTGTGCCTGACCGCCGACCCCGACAATTTCCCCGCCTGTGTCGATGATGCGCGGGCGATGACCCGCTCGGTGCCTGCGGGCCAGCGCGCCATCCATCTCGACGGCCTGCCCCATGGCAATTACGCCGCCGCCGTCATCCATGACGAGAATGACAACGCCAAGCTGGACACGCTGGCGGGCATCCCGCGCGAAGGCTTCGGCTTTTCGCGCAATCCGGCGATCCGCTTCGGCCCGCCGCGTTTCACCGCGGCCCGTTTCGCGCTCGATTCTGTTGCCGAAACACAACAGATCAGGATGCGGTACATATTCTGACACATAGCGCCGGAGCGAAATCATTACCGTAGCGTTGCATTTCGGATAACCGATTCAGGGAGTTTTCCGTCTTGCGCCTTTTCTCGCGCTCCATCCTACGGGGTGCCGCCCCGCTGATCGCCCTGGGCGCCGCCTCCCTCTCGATGCCCGCCCAAGCCCAGGACAATGCCCCGGCCACCAGCCCGGCGGCGGCCGAAATGGCGGGGCAGCTTGGCAAGAACACGATCACCATCGGTCTGGGCGCGGCCTATCTGCCCGATTATGAGGGGTCGAAGGATTATTCCTTCAGCCCCGCGCCCGCCGCGCTCGCCTATATCGACGGGCATACCATCACCTATATCGGCAACCGCCTGTCGGTCGACCTGATCGGCGACAAGGCCAATCGCGACTGGGACATTCAGGCCGGGCCGATCGGCGTGGTCAATCTGGACCGGACCACCAGCTCGGGAATCGACAATCCCCGCGTCCGCGCGCTGGGCAAGATCGGCGCGGCGGTCGAGCTGGGTGGCTATGTCGGCATCGGCAAGATCGGCGTCATCACCAGCCCCTATGACCGGCTGTCCGTCTCGCTCAGCTATCGCCACGACGTGACCGGCGTGCATGACAGCGGCATCTGGCAGCCTTCGGTCAATTATTTCACCCCGTTGTCCACCAAGGCGGCGGTCGGGCTGTTCGCCACCGCCGAACATGCCGGACGCGGCTATGCCCGGCGCTATTTCTCGATCACGCCCGATCAGAGCGCGGCGAGCGGCCTGCCCGTCTATAACGCGCGCAGCGGGTGGAAGGACTGGTCGATCGGCGGCCTCGCCACCTATTCGATCACCGGCAATCTGCTGAAGGGCTGGAAGGTCGTCGGCGGGCTCACCTATGGCCGGGAACTGGGCAATTTCGCCGACAGCCCGATCGTGTCGCAGGTCGGTTCGCGCAGCCAGTGGCTGGGCGCGCTGGGACTGGCCTATACCTTCTGACGCGAGCGGGGCGGGTCGGGAGCCACCGACCCGCCCCTCCCCTCATTCCTGCGGGCATTCGTCCGGGCGCGTGACCGGCGCGCCGCCCATATACCATTGGCTGCGGTCGCCCATCGTCTCGCGGTCATGGTAGCAGACCTGCGCCTTGCCCGTCCTGGTATCCAGCGCCACCGTCCAGTTGTTGTCGGCGCAGTCATGCGGGGTGCAGCCATGCGCGGCGATCCCGGACTTGCCCTGCGCGAAGATCGGCACCGTCACCGCGCCGCGCGACATGATCCGCCGGACCAGCGACTGGTCACCGACCGCATCGTGCAGCGCGCTCGCCACCTCGGTCCGGTCGAAGAAACTCACCCCGTCGACCGCGTCCCCCGGATAATGGCCGATATAGGCGGTCAGCGGATTGACCTGCGCCACGCCGGGGATCGGCGTCGGCCGCGCGGTGCCCGGCGGGGTGAAATTGCCCGGCGCCACGTCGGAGTCCGCATCCCCGTCCTTGCTGCCGCAAGCCGCGAGCGCCAGCAGCGCGAGGGGGGCGATCAGGGCAAGACGGCGCATCATACTCTCCTGAAAACATTCTTCTTTTGCAGTCGCGGGAACGCATCGACGCCGCGACCGGTTGCCGGGGCATGTCGCCCCCTGCCCCCCATGATGCCGCGCTCGATCGCTTTGTCGAGGCCCAGCGGACCCAGCATGCCATCGCCCTGGCCGAACTGCGCGCCGGGCGAAAGCGAAGCCACTGGATGTGGTTCGTCTTTCCCCAGATCGCCGGACTGGGCCGCAGCGAGACCGCGCGCTTCTACGCCATCGCGGACGCGGGGGAGGCGCGGGCCTATCTGGCGCATCCGCTGCTCGGGGCCCGGCTGTACGAGGCCGTGGCGGCGGCGGTGGCCGCGCCCGGATCGGTGGAGGCGATATTCGGCGGTATCGATGCCATCAAGCTGCGATCCTCGCTGACCCTGTTCGCGGCGGTGGCGGACGATCCTGCCCCGTTCCGCCATGGGCTGGAGCGGTTCTTCGGAGGGCGCCCGGACCCCGCCACGCTCGAACGGCTGAACCGCCCGGCGGGGTGACGCCGGGCGGCCCTTTCGGATGGCTCAGCTCTTGATCGTGACCGGGCCGGGGCCGGTGACGCTGGCGGACTGGTCGGCGGTCATCACGATCGTCCATTGCGCGGTGCCGTCGCACACCGCGTTCCAGCTCGGATTGCCGTTGACCGGGGCGGCTTCCTTCATCGCGGTGACCGACTGGCAGCTCGCCCCCGACGGCCCGGCATCGCGGATCGCCCGGAACAGGACGCCGCGCCGCTGCCCCTCGGGAAGCGCACGGATCTTGGCGCCCAGCGCATCCGCACTCATCTCGCTGCCATTGGTGGTCACGGCCGCGCTGCTGGTGTTGCCGGCTTCGGTCGAGGACCCGCAGGCGGCCAGCGGGAGCGCGGCGGCCACAACGGCGAGGGCGATGGTGGAACGCTTCATGATCTTCCTCCTCCAAATCGAACGCAGCGGCCGCGGGCGCGCGACCGTATCGCTTGCATAACGACTATCGGCGATCCCGGTTGCGCGGCCAAGACAGCTTCTGCATGACGGGACCATGAGCGACATTCACCTGCACGAGAGCTGGTTGCTGCCCTTACGCGGCGAATTCGACGAACCCTATATGAAGGCGCTCAAGACCTTCCTCGCCGACGAGCGCGCCAGCGGCCAGCGGGTCTTTCCCCGGCCCAAGGACTGGTTCCGTGCGCTCGACCTGACCCCGTTGCCCGAGGTGCGCGTCGTGATCCTGGGGCAGGACCCCTATCATGGCGAGGGACAGGCGCATGGCCTGGCCTTCTCGGTCCAGCCGGGCGTCCGCCCGCCGCCCAGCCTGGTCAACATCTACAAGGAGATGGCGACCGACCTGGGCATCGCGCCGCCCTCCCACGGGCTGCTCGATCATTGGGCGCGGCAGGGGGTGTTGCTGCTCAACTCGGTGCTGACCGTGCGGATGGGCCAGGCCGCCTCGCACCAGGGGCGCGGGTGGGAGCGGTTCACCGACGCGGTGATCCGCGCCGTCGCCGCCAAGCCCGAGCCGGTCGTCTTCATCCTGTGGGGGGCCTATGCCCAGAAAAAGGCGGGCTTCGTCCGCGAGATGGGTGGCGGGCGGCATTGCGTCCTGACCTCGGTCCACCCCTCGCCCTTGTCGGCGCGCGGCGGCTTTTTCGGGTCGAAGCCCTTTTCGCGCGCCAACGCCTTTCTGGTCGAACATGGCCGCGAGCCGATCGACTGGGCACTGCCGCCGCTGGGCTGATCTGTAATCACACTGGCATCATTTCCGCCAAGCGCGCATAGGGCCCGCCATTCCACCGATCAGATAAGGGACAAGGGCGATGGCCGACGACGACTATGTCTATGACGAAGCGACCGGCGAATGGATCAGCGCGGCCGATGCGGCGGCCAGGGCCGGGACGGCCGATGACGACGCGGTCGTGGTGCGCGACTCGGTCGGCAATGTGCTGAGCGACGGGGATCAGGTGACGCTGATCAAGGACCTGACCGTCAAGGGCGCGGGCCAGACGCTGAAGCGCGGCACGCTGATCAAGTCGATCCGCCTGACCGGCGACGCGCAGGAAATCGACTGCAAGTTCGACGGGATCAAGGGCCTGGTGCTGCGCGCGGAGTTTGTGCGGAAGCGGTGAGGGTCGACGTTCGGAGGACCGTAGGAGAGCTTCGGCTCATGCAAGCCGTCTCCTACGCCGAAGCGTCCGAGAATCTGGAGGCGATGATCGAAGAGACGCGGTACCTGCTGCGCTCGTCCAAGAATGCCGAACGGCTGTTGGACGCGGTGCGCGGGTTCGAGGCTGACGGGCAAGGCGTGCCCCTCTCTTAAACGTGACGTTTCGGCCGACGGCGTGGGACGATTATCGCCATTGGCTGGAACGTGACGCGAAGCTCTGCGACAAGCTCCATGCGCTGATCGAGGAATGCCGCCGTCACCCGTTCAAGGGAACAGGCAAGTCCGAACCACTGGGCAGCAACCTGTCAGGCTGGTGGTCCTGCCAGATCAGCCATGAACATCGTCTGGTGTACCGGATGGCGGGCAGCGGCGGCGAGCAGGTGCTTCAAGTGGCACAGTGCCGGTATCATTATTGATCCAAAATGGATGCGATTGTGATGGGCGTCGCTTGCTACGCCGCTCAACGCCCATCACCTCAAAGATCACGGTCCAGCGACAACCTTCTCGCTTCGTTATGGCCGCTGATGTCATGTCTATCAGGCTCTACTGCTCAGCGCTACACGCAAGAAGCGAGAAGCGGCATTGACGAAAACTTGGTTTCATGATTTCTTCATCAAGTCAGGGCGGTCGTTCCAGCGACCGCCCTGACAAACGGCAGGCATCCCCGCCGGTGCTGTGGTCAGCGTCGGGAATCTATGGGGCCGTTAGCTCAAGGTCAACCGCCACGATGCCTGGGCGGTCGTGCGGAGCTATGTAAGATGGCCAATACAGCGCAAATTCAGTGCATCAACAAGACCAGCCGATATAGCGCCTATGAGCGCATTTCGCATGTCGGCGGCGCTTTTCCCAGCCGATGGAAACTGACGCAGGAAGAGGCCATTGCGGCGATCGAGTCCGGTCAGTGGCAATTTTACGTATCGGTAGGCGGTCAATCGGCGTGGGTCATCGTCGCCCGCTCAGCCGCAGGCAATAAGTATCTGAAGACGCAAAACGATGGCGAGCAGCCCAACAATTTGTTGAGCCTGCCCGAATGCCCCTAAGCTGAAATTCCCATGGCCTTCGACTTCGCTCAGGCTGAACGGAGGCTGGGAATTGGGGCCGTATCCTTACCGGGTGCGGCCCCTTTTTATCACTCCGCCGGAAGGTAAACCTCCCCGCCCTTCTCGCGGAATTTCTCGCTCATTTGCTGCATCCCCGCCTCGGCGTCCTCCGCCGCGACGAAGGTTTCGACCGGCGCGTTCTGCTTCGCGGCAAATTCCCGAACCTCCTGCGTGATCTTCATCGAGCAGAATTTCGGGCCGCACATCGAACAGAAATGCGCGGTCTTGGCGCCCTCGGCCGGGAGCGTCTGGTCGTGGTAGGATTCCGCCGTGTCGGGGTCGAGCGACAGGTTGAACTGGTCGCGCCAGCGGAACTCGAAGCGGGCGCGGCTCAGCGCGTCGTCGCGCATCTTGGCGGCCGGGTGCCCCTTGGCTAGGTCGGCGGCATGGGCGGCCAGCTTGTAGGTCACCACCCCGACCTTCACGTCGTCGCGATCGGGCAGGCCCAGATGCTCCTTGGGCGTGACGTAGCAGAGCATCGCCGTGCCGTACCAACCGATCATCGCCGCACCGATGCCGCTGGTGATATGGTCGTAACCCGGCGCGATGTCGGTCGTCAGCGGCCCGAGGGTGTAGAAGGGCGCCTCGCCGCACGCCTCCAGCTGCTTGTCCATATTCTGCTTGATCTTGTGCATCGGCACATGGCCGGGGCCCTCGATCATCACCTGCACGTCCTGTTCCCAGGCACGCTTGGTCAGCTCGCCCAGCGTATAGAGCTCGGCGAACTGCGCCTCGTCATTGGCGTCGGCGATCGCGCCGGGGCGCAGGCCGTCGCCCAGCGAATAGGCGATGTCATAGGCCTTCATGATCTCGGTGATCTCGTCGAAGCGTTCGTAGAGGAACGACTCCTTGTGATGCGCCAGGCACCACTTCGCCATGATCGAGCCGCCGCGCGACACGATGCCGGTGACGCGCTTGGCGGTCAGCGGAATGTACGGCAGGCGCACGCCCGCATGGATGGTGAAATAATCGACGCCCTGCTCGGCCTGTTCGATCAGCGTGTCGCGGAAGATTTCCCAGGTCAGCTCCTCGGCGATGCCGCCGACCTTTTCCAGCGCCTGATAGATGGGAACGGTGCCGATCGGCACGGGCGAGTTGCGGATGATCCATTCGCGCGTGTCGTGGATGTTGCGCCCCGTCGACAGGTCCATGACGGTGTCCGCGCCCCAGCGGATCGACCAGACCAGCTTGTCGACCTCGGACGCCACGTTGGAGGCGACCGCCGAATTGCCGATATTGGCGTTGATCTTGACCAGGAAGTTGCGGCCGATCGCCATCGGCTCGGATTCGGGGTGGTTGATGTTGTTGGGGATGATCGCCCGGCCGCGCGCCACTTCGTCGCGGACGAATTCGGGGGTCACGTAATCGGGGATGGCAGCGCCGAAGCTCTCGCCGTCGCGGACATATTCGCGCAGCATCTCGCGGCCCAGATTTTCGCGGGTCGCGACATATTCCATCTCGGGCGTAATGATGCCGGCCCTCGCATAGTGCATCTGGCTGACGTTCATGCCGGGCTTGGCGCGTAGCGGGCGGTTCAGCCCGGTGCGCGGGAATTGCGGCACGCCGCCCGAACGGTCGGGGCCAAGCTGGCCATTGTCCTCGGGGCGGATCTCGCGACCGTCATAGGCCTCGACATCGCCGCGCCCCTCGATCCAGTCGCGGCGGATCTGCGGCAGGCCCGCCATGATGTCGATGCGCGCATTGGGATCGGTATAGGGGCCGCTGGTGTCATAGACGCGCAAGGGCGGCTCGCCCGAAGACGGGTCGAGATGGATTTCGCGCATCGCGACGCCCAGCGGCCCGACATGAATCTTCTTCGACCCACGAATGGGGCCGGTGGTGACGCCAATTTCAGCCTTTGCGGGGATATCTGCCATAGTCCACTCCATGCGGAGGAAACGGACCATGAGAGACGGGGCCGCTCCCTCCCTACGCCGGTGTCAGCCGGATCAGGTTCAGCGGGTCGGGGGCTCTTGCCCCCCTCTCAAGCGCAGGTCAGCGCTCCCCCGGGGATGGACCCTGCATAAGCGGTTTCGCGGCCGAGAAGAAGCGGTTTCGCGCAGGCGCGGCCATGAAAAACCCCGGTCGGCCAGGGGGGACTGGGGCCGACCGGGGCAGATACCCTTACGGGATCGGATCGGGTCAGCCGCTAGCGGCGCTGGTCCGGACGTTGCCGTTCAGGCCGCTGGGGAAGAAGCCGCCGCCCGTCACCGCCGCCTTGTTCAGATAGACGATGTTCAGCACCTGGCCGGGCGTGCGGGCAAAGGCGATCGCGTTGGAATCGGCGGGCACGATATTCGCCGACGTAACTCCATTGGCGGTGACGGTGATGCCCTGATCGAGGTCGGTCGAGCCGTCCAGGCTGTCACGCGCGTCCGAAATCCGGTTCGCCGCGGTGATCAGCGTTCCGTTGCTCAGCCCCTTGCGATAGATGACCGAGCGGACCAGCCCCGCATGATAGGCCTCGGCCGCGTGGATGCCCGCCGCCGCCTCGACAAAGGTCTTGTTGGAGAGCAGCGTGACCCCGCCCATATAGGCGGTGACGCCGACATCCTCGAAGATATAGGCGGCGAGCAGGAAATTCTCGTCCGAGGCATAGGGGTCGAAGGTGTCGGTCGCCCCGATCACCCCGGCCGCGCGCGCCGCCGCCGTGAAGGCGCCATTGGCATCGCCCGACAGGTTGATCGCGGGCTGCGCCACCGCGCTGGAGCCCAGGGCGTTGCGCAGGAAGGTGACGTGCGCGATCTCGTCATAGGCGATCTCGCGGGCATATTGCGCCACCAACGGGTCCTGGAACGCGACCTGGCGCGGCTGTCCGCTGGTGCTGGTCGCGACCGAGCCTTGCGTCCCCGTCCCGGCCTGGAGCGAGGCGGACAGGCCCGCGCCGAACGCGGCGTAGCTGTAGAATTGCGCTTCCAGATATTCCAGCTGGAGCGCGAAGTTCAGGACATCGGCATCGGTGACCGAGCCCGCCGTCGCGGTCGGGGTGGGCGTCGGCAGGACGATGACGTCGTTATCGTCGCTGCCGCAGGCGCCCAGCATGGCCAGCCCACCCACCGCACCGGCCCCGGCGGCCATACGCATGAAACGGCGACGATCGGCCCGGCGCTTGGCCGAAGCCTCTTCGATCACATCGAGAATGAAGCGTTCTTCGCTCATGATGAAAAATCCTCTCGGAACGAGGAAAAAGGGGGATCAGTTGGCCGCGCTGGCGCGCAGCGTGCCGTTGACGCCAGCGGGGAAGAAGCCCCCAAGCGTGGCCGACGCCTTGTTGAGATAGACGATGTTCAGCACCTGCTGCGGCGTGCGGCTGAACGCGATCCCGTTGGAGTCGAGCGGCACGATGTTGGACACAAGCTGTCCGCCGACCGTGGTCGCGGCAATGCCCTGGTCCAGGTCGGTGGTCCCGTCCAGGCTGTCGCGCGCGTCCGAGATCTTGCCCGCCGCGGTGACCAGCGCCGGGGTCTGGATACCCTTGGCGTAGAGCGTCGTGCGGACGATTGCGGCGTGATAGGCCTCGACCGCCAGGATGCCGGCGGCAGCCTGGAGGAAGGTCTTGTTGCTGATCAGCGGCGAGGCCCCCTTATAGGCGGTCACGCCGACATCCTCGAAGATATAGGCGCCGAGCAGGAAATTCTCGTCCGAGGCGTAAGGATCGAAGGTCGCGTTGGAGTCGATCACGCCCGACGCGCGTGCGGCCGCGGTGAACGCGCCGTTCGCGTCGCCCGAGATGTTGATCGCGGGCTGCGCCACCGCCGAACTGCCGAGCGCGGTGCGCAGGAACGCGACGTGCGCGGCTTCGTCGGCCGCGATCTCGCGGGCATATTGCTCGACGATCGGGTCGGTGAACGTCACCTTCTTGCCGCCGGTGACCGCGCCCTGCGTGCCCGTGCCGGTCAACTGGCTGGAGGCGAGGCCGGTGCCGTTGGCGGCAAAGGCATAAAATTGCGCTTCGAGATATTCGAGGTTCAACGCGAAGTTCAGAATATCCGCGTCGGTGATCGTCGACTGGGCCCCCGCCTTGCTGGTCAGGGTAAAGGCCGCGACGCCGGCGGCGGCGGCGCCCATCGCCGTCTTGAAGAACTCGCGTCGTTGATCGCGGCGCTGGGCCCGTGCGTCGAATGCGTCGAGCAGGTGTGCGCTTTCGGTCATCATGCTCCTCCCGGTATGGAACCCTCGCAAGTCTATCTGTCGGTTCTTTACCAGCAGATGGACGTGCAAGAGGGTCAAGCGGGAAGACTTTTCAGGGTAAAGCCCAACGCCCGACCAAAAAGCGAAACGCTACGTTCCGAGGAAAAGACGCAACTCTTTTCACCTGTCCGGTTAGACCGCGATTCGATACGACAAAACGTTCAAGGAGCAAGACGAACCGACTGCGCCTCGGCCAGATAGACCGCGAACATGTCGTCCGGATCGCTCCACTGCGCGACCGGGGTCCAGCCGCCCGCGCGCAGCAGGATCTTGGCGTCGCGGGGGCCGTATTTGTGGCTGTTCTCGGTATGGATCGTCTCGCCCGCGGCCATGGCGAAGGGGCGGCCCTCGATGGTGAAGGCGACGTCGCGGGTCGCGGCCAGGTGCATTTCGATCCGCGAGCGGTCGTCGTTCCACACCGCGCGGTGGCGGAAATCCTCGACCGGGATGGTGCCGTCCAGCTCGCGGTTGATCCGGTCGAGCAGGTTGCGGTTGAACGCCGCCGTCACGCCCTGCGCATCGTCATAGGCGGGGACCAGGATTTCGCTGGACTTGGCGCGGTCCATCCCGATCAGCAGCATCGCCCCCTCGCCCAGCGAACCGCGCATCGCGCGCAGCAGGTCGGTGGCCATGGCGGGCGTCATGTTGCCGATGGTCGAGCCGGGGAAGAAGCCCAGCTTGGGCGCCTCCGCCACCATCGCGGGCAGCGCCAGCGGGTGCATGAAATCCCCCTCCAGCGGATGGATGGGCAGGTCGGGAAAGGCCTGTTGCAGATTGCGCGCGGATTCGCGCAGGAAGTCGCCCGAAATGTCGATCGGCACATAGGCCGACGGCTCGACGCAGCGCAGCAGCACCGGCGTCTTGGTCGAGGAGCCCGATCCGAACTCGACCACCGCGCGCCCCTTGCCGACATGCGCGACGAGGTCGGGGCAGATGGTCTTCAGGATCGCGGTCTCGGCGCGGGTGGGATAATATTCGGGCAGGTCGGTGATCGCCTCGAACAGCTCGGACCCCTTGCGGTCGTAGAACCAGCGGGCGGGGATGGCGCGGGGGCGGCGCTCCAGTCCGGCGAGGACATCGGCGCGGAAGGCGGGATCGGTCAGCGACATCTGACCATCCTCGATCTCGGGCTTCAGCATGATTACAGGTCCTTTGCCAGACGGACGCCGGTGAACTGCCAGCGCTGATGGGGGTAGAAGAAGTTGCGATAGGAGGCGCGGGCATGGCCGCGCGGCGTCGCGCAGCTGCCGCCGCGCAGGACGAACTGCCCGTTCATGAACTTGCCATTATATTCGCCGACCGCCCCCTCGACGGCGCGAAAGCCGGGATAGGGACGATAGGCGCTGCCGGTCCATTCCCAGACATCGCCGAAAAAGGCGGGGCCATGGGTCGCGGGACGCGGCTCGACCGCGCCGCCCGCCTCCATCTGGTGGCCCCCCGCCGGATCATGCGCGGCGGCGGCGGCTTCCCACTCCATCTCGGTCGGCAGCCGCGCGCCCGCCCAGCTGGCAAAGGCATCCGCCTCGTAGAAGCTGACATGCGTCACCGGGGCAGCGGGATCGACCGCGCGGCGGCCGTCCAGCCCGAAACGGGTCCAGCCGCCGTCGCGCTCTTCCCAATAGAGCGGCGCGGCGATCCCCTCTCCCTTGACCCAGGCCCAGCCGTCCGACAGCCAGAGCCGGGCATCGCGGTAGCCGCCATCGGCGATGAACTGCATCCATTCGGCATTGGTGACCGTGCGATCGGCGATGGCATGAGGATGGAGCAGGGCCTCATGGCGCGGCCCCTCGCAGTCGAAGGCGAAGCCCTGTCCGTCATGGCCGATCCGGACCACACCCGCCTGCCCCTCGATCCAGCCGATCGGGCCGGGCATCGCGACGGGGGCCTTGGGCTCGGGCGGGTAGAGCGCGGGCTCCAGCGGGTTTTCGGAGAAGAGGTGCAGGATGTCGGTGACGAACAGCTCCTGATGCTGCTCCTCGTGATGGCATCCCAGCGCGACCAGCTCGCGCGCCGCGTCGGGCAGGTCGGGCAGCGCCGCCAGGAGCGCGGCATCGACATGCGCGCGGTACGCCCGCACTTCGTCCAGCGTCGGGCGGGTGATCATCCCGCGACGATGGCGCGCGTGACGCTTTCCTTCCGCCTCGTAATAGCTGTTGAACAGGAAGGGAAAGCGCGGATCGTGCAGCCGATAGTCCGGCACATGGTCGCGCAGCACGAACGTTTCGAAGAACCAGGTCGTGTGCGCCATGTGCCACTTCGCGGGCGAGGCGTCGGGCATCGACTGGACGGTGGCGTCGGCGTCGGACAGCCGCGCGGCCAGCGACAGGGTCAGCGCGCGGACGGCGCGATAGCGGGATGCCAGTTCGTCGGCAGGCGTCGGGGCCGTCGCGGACGACGGTACGAAGGTCGGCATTGGGCTGCTCCCCGGATTGCGGGGAACAGCGACCGGCCCGTTACCGTCTCGCCCGCACCCCTCCTGGAACCCAAAGAACGTCCGATGCGCCGTTTTTGTTCACCACCCGTGCCGCGACGAACAGCCAGTCCGACAGGCGGTTGAGATAGGCGAGCGCGGACGGATTGGTCGCTTCATGCTCCGAAAGCGCGACGCCCGCCCGCTCGGCCCGCCGCGTGATCGCGCGCGCCAGATGCAGATGCGCCGCCGCGGGCGTGCCGCCGGGCAGGATGAAGCTGGTCAGCGGCGCCAGTTGCGCGTTCATCGCGTCGATCTCGTCCTCCAGCCGCGCGACCTGTTCGGGCAGGATGCGCAGCGCCCCCTCGATATGGTCGGGCGTGGCGAGATCGGCGCCCAGGTCGAACAGGTCGTTCTGGATCCGCGTCAGCTGCTCGGCCAGCGCGCCCTCCATGCCGAGCAGCGCGACGCCGATCGCGCTGTTCGCCTCGTCCACCTCGCCGATCGCGATCAGCCGCGCATCCGCCTTGGACCGGCGCGACCCGTCGACCAGCCCGGTCGTGCCCGCATCGCCGGTGCGGGTATAGATCTTCGTCAGCTTGACCATCGGATCAGGTCCGCCCCGCCAGGAACAGCAGCAGGACGACGATGGTGATCGCCAGCGCCTGGAAGAAGATGCGCTGCTGCATCATCCGGTTGGATTTCAGCTGCGACGCGGTCGGCCCCTCGCCCTTCGCCTCCGCCGTGGCTTCCTGCAGGAAGGTGATGATGCCGCGCACCAGCGCGACCAGGGTGGCGAGCATCGCCGCGATCAGCAGGATCACGAGAAATGTGGTCATGCCGCGGAGCTTACGCCTCCCCCAGCCGAAATCCAGCGGGAAGCATATTGCGGCGCAGCGCGTCCGCCAGCGCGCGACCATCCTCGCCGCCCTCGCGCATCGCCGCCAGCGCGGGCGCGCCGTGGCGCTTGGCGAGCCGCTGGCCATCGGCACCCAGGATCAGCGGATGATGATGATAGAGCGGCGTCGGCAGGCCGAGCAGGGCCTGGAGCAGCCGGTGGACATGGGTGGCGTCGAACAGGTCGAGCCCGCGCACCACATGGGTGACGCCCTGCGCGGCATCGTCGACCGTCACCGCCAGATGATAGCTGGCGGGCGCATCCTTGCGCGCCAGGATCACGTCGCCATGCGCCAGCGGATCGGCGGCGACGATGCCCGCGCGGTCGTCCCGCCAGCTCAGCGGCCCCGTGCGTCCGGCGGCCCGCGCCATGTCGAGACGCCAGCCATGCGGCATCGCCATCCGCGCGGCGCGCGCCTCGGGGGACAGATGGCGGCACGTCCCCGGATAGACCGCCACGGCCCCATGCGGCGCCGACAGGCTGGCGGCGATCTCGGCACGGGTGCAGAAACAGGGATAGAGCAGATCGGCCAGGCGCGCCTGCGCCGCCGCATACAGGTCCAGCCGCTCCGACTGGAAGGACAGATCGTCCCATTCCAGCCCCAGCCATTCCAGGTCGCGCAGGATCGTGTCGACATGTTCGGGTCGGCTGCGCGTGCCATCGATATCCTCGATGCGCAGCAGGAAGCGCCCGCCGCCCGCGCGCGCCAGATCGTGCGCGCGCACCGCCGACAGCGCATGGCCCAGATGCAGCCGCCCGGTCGGGCTGGGCGCGAACCGCGTGACGGGGCGGGTGGCGGGCGGGTGGGCTCCGCTCATCGCCCGCCCCCTTGACCGCGTTTCCCATCCCATGTTCTCATAGCGTCCAGTGTCATAGCCATGTCACGCGCCTGCGCGAATAGCGTCGGCGTACCACGAAGGGAGGAGCTGTGTTTCATCCCGACCTGATCCGACACCCGGACTCTTGTCCGGCACTCGTCCTGAATGCGGACTATACGCCGCTGTCCTATTATCCGCTGTCGGTCTGGCCCTGGCAGACCGCGGTGAAGGCCGTGTTCCTCGACCGGGTGGATATCGTCGCCCATTATGAGCGCGAGGTGCGCAGCCCGACCGCCAAGGTCAAGCTGCCCTCGGTCATCGCGCTGAAGCAATTCGTGAAGCCGTCGCAATTTCCGGCCTTCACCCGCTTCAACCTGTTCCTGCGCGACCGCTTCTCCTGCCAATATTGCGGATCGCATCGCGACCTGACCTTCGACCATGTCATCCCGCGCGCCCAAGGGGGCCGGACGACCTGGGAGAATGTCGTCACCGCCTGCGCGCCGTGCAATCTGAAGAAGGGCGGGCGCACCCCGCGCCAGGCCGGAATGCCGCTGCATATCGAGCCGATCCGCCCGACAAACTGGCATTTACAGGAACATGGCCGCAGCTTTCCGCCCAATTATCTGCATGAAACATGGCACGACTGGCTGTACTGGGACGTTGAGCTGGAAGCGTAACGAACCTGGGAGTCGGCGATGCGGGAATGGGCGATAGGCCTCGGGATGGTGGCGATGCTGGCGACGGCGGCGTGCGGCAAGAAGGAAGAGAATCGCGCCGAAGCCGATCGCGCCGCCGCCAAGGCGGGCTTCGTCCCCCCCTCGGTCACGTCCCGCGTCGATTTCGGCAGCATGATGGCGCGCCGCTTCCGCGAACTCGACCGCGACGGCAACGACATCATTACCGCCGACGAAATGCCCGCGAGCCGTTCGCGCCTGTGGGAGCTGGATCGCAACAAGGACGGCGAGATCACCGAAAGCGAGTTTTTCGAAGGGATGCTGGCGCGCTTCGACCGGATGGACCTGAACCGCGACGGCACCGTGACCTCCGAGGAACGCGAGGCGTCGCGCACCGAGCGCCCCGCCACCCCGACCAACCCGGTCGCGACGGGTGCGACCAGCGGCGCACCGGGTAATATGAACTGAGCCGAAGGGCGGCGGCGCCCGCTCGCCCGCCGCGCTGCTTACCCGTCAACAGGGATCGGCGCTGGGGAGGAACGGCCCCGATCGGTCCCGCTCGCCGTCATGCACCGGATCGATCGCCAGCATGAGGCGGCGACCGCCGCCGGGCGGTGCACGGTGGAGGACCCTGGGCGGGTCGAGCAGCATCCGCCCCTTGAACACGCCCACCGCCCCCGTCGGCACCTCGCAGATCGCGTCCGGCCCCTCGGCGCAGCACCATTGGAGGCCGGGGCCGATATAGGTGCACCGCAGCGCGATGGGGGTGCGGTCGGCGTGGAACTGGTGGGCGGACCCGCCCTGGCCGACCGCGAGCCGGACGCGCAGGCGATCCTCGCCGGTCAGCGCGGCGAGGCGCCGGACGAGACGGTCGATGTCCGCCCCCAGCATCTCGCGCACCGCCCGCGCATATCCCGCCGCGCGCAAGGCTACCTCCACCGACCCGCCGAGATCGGTCTCGACTGACAGGCTGTCGACACCGTCCAGGTCGAGCGCGCCCAGCGCTGCCCGGAGCGGCGGGGGCAAGCGACGCCACCAGATGGCCAGAGCCGTATCGGGCCGCGCGATATGATCGAGCAGCGCGCTACCGCCACCGATGGCGACCCGCCGCGCCATGCCGATCGCGGTCATCGCCCCGGCGTTACGGCTGATAGGGCAGCGACGACTGGTGAAGGATGATCCGCACCCTCCCATCCTCGCATTGCTTGAACACGAAGCTCTTGTTCACGAAGATATGGCTGTCATCCTCGCCGATGAAGTGCACGTTGCACTGCACGATCGCCAGGTCGCCGTGCAGGATATAGTCGAGCTTGCTGTACCAGACCTTCACCCAGGGCTTCAGCTTGAACCCCTTGTCGTCGGGAAAGTCCGCATTGCCGCCGATGAAATAGGCGAGCGCCCCCTCCTTGGTCGGGCGATAGGTCTTCGCGCCGAAGGTCAGCGTCGGCTTGAACAGCACCTTGCCATGGTCGTAATCGTAATTGTCGCTCAGGATCCGAGACGCGAAGGCCCCGACATCGCCGCCCTCGGCATGAACCCGGCCGACCGCCACCACATTGTCGCACCAGGTCTGTAGCGCCGTGTGGACCAGCTCTTCGGTGAACATCGTTCCTGCCTTTCTCCAATGGTCGGGATGCCGTTCGCGACCACGCGGGAGCGCGTCGATCGGCCGACATCCCGGCCCGCTTTTGCCCTTTATGATATTACATATCATCGCTGGTCTGTAAGGAAATCTTGCTGCGGCGGACACTTCGACAAGCGACGCGCCCCGCCGCATGCCAGCACGCAATTTTGCGGTCCGATGACACAGGATATTATACCAAAATTGCGGTCCGCAATCGGTTGACGCCCGCCCTATTGCGTTGCAGCAATGCGCGCATGACGAAACTGCCTCCCATCGCGAACAATCCCGATATCCGTTTCCTGGGCGCGCAGCTGGGCGACGTGATCCGTCGCTATGGCGGCGATGCGCTGTTCGAGGCGACCGAGGCGATTCGCCGCGCCTCGGTCGATCGATACCGGGGACTGGGGGAGGACGGCTCGGTCGACCTCCAGCTGGAACGCCTCGCGCTCGACGAGACGCTGGATTTCGTGCGCGGCTTCATGCTGTTCTCGATGCTCGCCAATCTGGCCGAGGACCGACAAGGCATCGCGCGCGAGCCCGGCACCGACATTGCCGAGGTGCTGGCGACGCTGGCCGACAAGGGCATCGACCGCGACGCCGCGATGGAGTTGCTGGGCCGTTCGCTGGTCGTCCCCGTCCTGACCGCGCACCCGACCGAGGTGCGGCGCAAGAGCATGATCGACCACCGCAACCGCATCGCCGAGCTGCTGGCGATGCGCGATGCCGGGCGCGACGTCACCCCGGACGGCGACGATGTCGAGGCCGCGATCGGCCGCCAGATCGCGCTCCTGTGGCAGACCCGCGTGCTGCGTCGCGAGCGGCTCTATGTCACCGACGAGGTGGAGACCGCGCTGTCCTATCTGCGCGACGTCTTCCTGCCGGTGCTGCCCGCGCTCTATCAGCGCTGGGACAAGGCGTTCGGCACGCGCGTCCCCGCTTTCCTTCGCACCGGATCGTGGATCGGCGGCGACCGCGACGGCAATCCCTTCGTCACCGCTGAATCGCTGACCACCGCGCTGGCACGCGCGGCCGAGGCGGTGCTGGGCCATTATTGCGACGCGATCCACGCGCTGGGGGCCGAGCTGTCGATCTCGACCGGCCATGCCGAGGTGGACGAGGCGGTGCTGGCGCTGGCCGAGGCGAGCGGCGACGAGGCGCTCAGCCGCTCGGACGAACCCTATCGCCGCGCGCTGTCGGGCATCTATGCGCGGCTCGCCGCGACGCATCAGGCGCTGACCGGCAAGCCCGCGCCGCGCCCCGGCCGCCTGACCGGCGAACCTTATCCCGATCCCAAGGCGCTGCGCACCGATCTGGTCGCGATCGCGCGCGGGCTGGCGGCGCGCGGCGACGGCGCGCTGGCGAGCGGCGGCGCACTCGGGCGGCTGATCCGCGCGGTCGAGACGTTCGGCTTCCACCTCGCCACGCTCGACCTGCGGCAGAATTCGGCGGTGCACGAACGGGTCGTGGCCGAGCTGCTGAAGGTCGCAGGCGTCGAGGCGGATTATCTCGCGCTGGACGAGGAGGCACGCGTCGCGCTGCTCCGCCGCGAACTGGCTAATGCCCGGCCGCTGTTCAGCCATTATGCCGAATATTCGGACGAGACGCGCTCCGAACTGGCGATCGTCCAGGCCGCCGCCGATGCGCATGCCCGGTACGGCCCCAAGTGCATCACCAACTATATCGTCTCGATGGGCAAGTCGGTGTCCGACCTGCTCGAGATCAACCTGATGCTGAAGGAATTCGGCCTCTACCGCCCCGGCGAGCCCGCCACCGCCGCGATCATGGCGGTCCCCCTGTTCGAGACGATCGAGGATCTGGAGGCGGGGCCCGAGATCATGCGCGCCTATTTCGCGCTGCCCGAGATCGCCGCCATCGTCCGCGCGCGCGGGCATCAGGAGGTGATGATCGGCTATTCGGACTCGAACAAGGATGGCGGTTACCTGACCTCCACCTGGTCGCTGTCCAAGGCGTCGAGCGCGTTCCGCCCGGTGTTCGACGCGGCGGGGGTGCAGATGCAGCTGTTCCACGGGCGCGGCGGCGCGGTCGGGCGCGGCGGCGGCAGCGCCTTTGCCGCGATCCGCGCGCAACCGCACGGCACGGTGCAGGGCCGCATCCGCATCACCGAACAGGGAGAGGTGATCGCGGGCAAATATGGCACGCGCGACTCCGCGCTGACCAATCTCGAGGCCATGGCCTCGGCCACCCTGCTCGCCAGCCTGGAACCCGAACATCTCTCCCCGGCCGAGAATGCGCGCTTCACCGCCGCGATGGAGCAATTGTCGGCGACCGCCTTCACCACCTATCGCGGCCTCGTCTACGGGACCGAGGGGTTCCGCACCTTCTTCCGCCAGATGACCCCGATCGCCGAGATCGCCGGGCTGAAGATCGGCAGCCGCCCGGCCAGCCGCAAGAAGTCCGACGCGATCGAGGACCTGCGCGCCATTCCCTGGGTGTTCAGCTGGGCGCAGGCGCGCGTCATGCTGCCCGGCTGGTTCGGCGTCGGCACCGCGATCGCCAATTTCGAGGACAAGGCGCTGCTGGCCGACATGGCCAAGAACTGGCCGTTCTTCGCCGCGACGCTGGCGAATATGGAGATGGTGCTCGCCAAGTCGGACATCGGCATCGCGCGCCGCTATGCCGGGCTGGTCGAGGACGAAGCCTTGCGGGATTCGATCTTCGGGCGCATCCATGACGGCTGGCACCGCGCGCGCGACGGGCTGCTGACCGTGACGGGGCAGACGCGGCTGCTGTCGGACAACCCGGCGCTGGAGGCGTCGATCCGCCTGCGCCTGCCCTATATCGAGCCGCTGAACCTGCTCCAGATCGAGCTGATGAAGCGCCACCGCGCGGGCGAGGACGATCCGCGCATCGGCGAGGGCATCCTGCTGTCGATCAACGGCATCGCCACCGCGCTGCGCAACAGCGGGTAAGAGCGTGACCGATTTCGTGGTCCGGTACGAGGGCGGCCTGCGCTGCCGGACCGAGCATCCCGAGTCCGGCGCGGTGCTGGTCACCAACGCCTCGCAGGAACTGGGCGGCAGCGGCGAGGGCTTTTCGCCGAGCGACCTTTTGTCGGTGTCGCTGGGCGGTTGCGTGCTGAGCATCATGGCGATGGCGGGGCGCGTCGCCGGGCTGGAACTGGCGGGCGCGACGGCGACCGTCACCAAGGAGATGGGCAACGCCCCGCGCCGGATCGCGACGCTGGCCGTGACGGTGCGCGTGCCGGGCCGCTATGACCCGGCCCAGCGCAAAAGGCTGGAAGCGGCGGCGGCGGCCTGCCCGGTCCATGCGGTGCTGGGCATCGACGCGCCGATCGCCATCCTGTGGGACGAGGACTGACGGCCCGGTGCCTTTCCGTCCCTCGCCCCTCGCAGAGGGGAGAGGGTTGCGCAGACTTGGTCTTTGCGAAAGCAAAGGCTTAGTCGGAGCTGGGTGAGGGGTGAATGCGCGCAGCGCGCGAGCCTTGGGCTCGCTCAACCCCTCACCCAAGCTGCGCTAGCCAGCAGGCTGGCAAGCTTCGCTAACCCTCTCCCCTGTCCAGGGGAGAGGGGAGGAAGAAGGCATCGCTCATATCGATCCGCCGGGAAGGAATTCAGCGCCCGACCTGCCGCGCTTCCTCGGCGGTGAAGCCCTCGACCATCGCGCGGAAGGTCGCCTCCGCCACATCGGGGTTCACCCCCTGCCGCGCGGCCTTTTCGCGGATGCGCGCCAGGATCTGGCGGATTCGCGCCTCATCGCGCACCGTCGCGGCGGAGGTCTTGAACCGTCCGGCCTGCGCGACATAGCGCGACCGCTCGGCCATCAGGCGCAGGATCTGGTCGTCGATCCGGTCGATATTGGTCCGCACCTCGCCCAGATTGCGGCAGCACGGCGTCGGCGCGGGGCTCGCGGCGGTCAGCAGGGCGGCCGCTACGGGCCAGAGCATCGATCGCATATCCGATTCTCCCGGTGGAAGCGGGCGGACGGATACGCCCCCAGGCTTCGACCGGCCAAGCCCGCAGCCCTTCGATCGGCCGCGCGGGCGGGTGCGGCCGTCGTGGATCGCTCAGGCGAGTGCGCGTTGTCGCTCGCCGCGTTCGTGCGCCAGCAGCCATTGCTTGACCGCCAGCCCACCCGCAAAGCCGGTCAGCGTGCCGTTCGCGCCGATCACCCGGTGGCAGGGGGTGACGATCGACAGCGGATTGCGGCCATTCGCCGCCCCCACCGCGCGCGAGGCTCCCGGCCGCCCGATCGCGGCGGCCAGCGCGGCGTAGCTGCGCGTCTCGCCGTAAGGGATGGCGTTCAGGCCGGTCCACACCGCTTTCTGGAAGTCCGTGCCCTCGGGATCGAGCGGCAGGTCGAAGGTGCGGCGCCGTCCCTCAAAATAATCGCGCAACTGGCGCACCGCCTCGGCCAGCACGGCGTGGGCGGGATCGTCGCGCCGTTCGGGCAGCCGGACCCGCCCCGCCCTCTCCTCGGCCCACAGGACAGCGCGCAGGCCGTGTTCGCTGGCGACAAGGGTCAGTTCGCCGACCGGCGAGGCCATGGTGCATTCGCTCAACATGGGGCCAACCCTAGCCGATCCCCACGCCCCGCGCGTCCCGCTTCTTGCGGTCAAACCATGAAGGGCGCGGCGATCTCGGCCGTGACGCGCAGCAGCCGACCGGTGGCGCGGTCGAGCAGCGCCCAGGTCGTCACCGCCTCCACCTTCACCTGCCCCTCGGCATCCAGAAAGCGGACATGCCGGTCGAACCGCGCGCCCTTGGGCGGATTGGGGACCCAGGTTTCCGCCGTCACCGTCTGCCCCGCCACGACATTGCCGCGATAGTCGATCTCGTGTCGCGTCACGACCCAGACATGCGCCGCGACATGTTCGGGCGGCGCGACCGCTTCCCAATGGGCGGTGGCGATCGCCTGAATCCACCGGACCCAGACGGCGTTGTTCACATGGCCCAGCTCGTCGATATGGTCGGGGCCTGCGGTGATCTGGATCGAAAAGCGGCTCATGCCTGTTCGTTCGGGTCCCTGTACCTTTGCCACAGCGCGCGGACGCCCCAGCCGATCGCGGCGGCGACCATGACCAGCGCCGCCGCCATCAGGATATGGCGCAGGCTGGGGCGATAGCGCGCCGCCAGTTCCTGGAACGCCTCGCCGAACAGATAACCGATGCCGACGAAGATCGAAGCCCAGCATGCGGCGGATGCGGCGTTGACCGCGACGAACAGCCGGGTCGACACCTGGCTGGTCCCGATCGCGACCGGGCTGATGGTGCGCAGGCCGTAGAGAAAGCGGAAGGCGAAGATGAAGCCGACCGGATAGCGCTCCATCAACCGGGTCACGCGGGCATAAACCCGGCGCTTCTTCAACTTGCCGACCCAGCGCCCGTCCCGCGACCGGCGACCGACGGTGAAGAAGATCTGATCCGCCAGGAACGATCCGATCGCCGCGGCGATCAGCGCGGCGGGCCAGCCGACCAGCCCCTGATGCGCCAGGATGCCGCCGGTGACGACCGCCGTCTCCCCCTCCAGCCCCGCGCCCAGCGCGATCGCCGCCACGCCGTAGCGCGCGACGATCGCCTCGATGCTCAGGACTCCACTCCCATCTGCCACAGGACGAAGGCATGTTCCTCCGCGCCTTCGCGCAAGGACTCGAACCGGCCCGACTTGCCGCCATGCCCGGCGCCCATATTGGTCTTGAGCAGCAACAGGTTGGTGTCGGTCTTGGTCGCACGAAGCTTGGCGGCCCACTTCGCGGGCTCCCAATAGGTGACGCGCGGATCGTTCAGCCCGCCCGAGATGAACATCGGCGGATAGGCCTGGGCCCGGACATTGTCATAGGGGCTATAGCTGCGGATCAGCTCGAACGCCGCCTTGTCCTCGATCGGATTGCCCCATTCGGGCCATTCGCCCGGCGTCAGCGGCAATTCGGCGTCCATCATCGTGTTGAGCACGTCGACAAAGGGCACGTCGGCGATCACCGCGCCCCAGAGTTCGGGGTCGGAATTGACCACCGCGCCCATCAGCTCACCGCCCGCCGAGCGGCCCGCAATCGCGATCTGCCCCTGGCTGGTCCAGCCGCCCGCGATCAGCCCCTTCGCCACGTCGACGAAATCGTGGAAGGTGTTGGTGCGCTTCTCCAGCTTGCCGTCCAGATACCATTGCTGGCCGAGATCGTCGCCGCCACGAATATGCGCGATGGCATAGGCGAAGCCGCGGTCGAGCAGGCTCATGCGGCCCGTGGAGAAGCCCGGCGGGATGGCATAGCCGTAGGCGCCGTACGCATAGAGGAACAGCTTGCCCGACCCGTCGCGCGGGAAATCCTTCGGATAGACGATCGACACCGGCACCATCGTCCCGTCGCGCGCGGCAATCTTCAGCCGCTCGGTCCGGTACTTGTCCGCGTCATAGCCCGAGGGAATCTCCTGGACCTTCAGCACGGTCAGCTCGCCGGTCGCCACGTCGTAATCATAGACGGTGCCCGGCGTGACCATCGATTCATAGCCCAGGCGCAGCACCGACACGTCATACTCGGGATTGTCGCCCAGGCCCGCCGTGTAGCTCGCCTCGGGGAATTCGATCCGCTGTGGCACGGTCGGCGCGTCGTAGCGGTGGATGGCGATCCGGTCCAAACCGTCCTCGCGCCCCTCGACCACGAAGAAGTCCTTATAGCACTCGACCCCGGTCATGTAGAAATGCGGGTTCGGCCCGATCAGCTCGTGCCAGTCGCCGGGTGCCTCGATCGAGGCGGTGCAGAGGCGGAATTGCGGGTCCACGTCATTGGTGTGGATGAATAGCATGCCGTCATGCTCGTCCACATCATATTCGCGGCCCTCCTTGCGGGGCGCGACCAGGATCGGTTCGGCGAAGACGTTATCGGAGGGGACCAGCCGCACCTCGCTGGTGACATGGTCGCCGGTCGCGATCACGATCCAGTTGCGCGCGGAGGTCTCGGCGACGGCGACGCGGTAGCCCTCGTCATCCTCGTGGAACAGCTCGACATCGTCCGCGACATCCGTACCCAGCCGATGGAAGCGCGCATTGTCGGTCCGCCACTGGGCATTGGCCACGCCGTAGAGGAACCCGCTATCGTCCTTGGTCCAGACGATCTCCGACAACATGCCGGGAATGACTTCTGGCAGGTGTTCGCCGGTGGTCAGGTCCTTGATCCGCACCTCGAACCGTTCGGAGCCATTGTCGTCGATCGCATAGGCGAGGTAGCGGCCATTGTTGCTGATCGAGAAGGCGCCCAGCCGGAAATATTCCTTGCCCTCGGCCAGCGCCGGTTCGTCGAGCAGCAGCTCGTCGGGACCGCCCGCGACCGGCTTGCGCCACCATTTGCGATATTGCCCGCCCGTCTCGAACGCGGTCCAGTAGAGCCAGTCGCCGTCCTTTTGCGGCACGGAGGATTCGTCCTCCTTGATCCGCCCCTTCATCTCTTCGTACAGCCGGTCGATCAGCGGCTGGCGCGGGGCCATGACCGCCTCGAAATAGGCGTTCTCCGCCTCGACATAGGACAGGACGTCCTTGTCGGTGACCTCCGGGTAGGCGGGGTCCTTCAGCCAGGCATAGGGATCTTCGATGGTGATGCCATGCGCGGTGAAGCTGTGGGCACGGGTTTCGGCAACGGGCGGAGTCAGCGCAACGGGTTCGGTCATCCCCCGGATGTAGCTAGGGTTGGGGTCTGCCGGAAGAGGCGGCGGGTCCGCTATTTCTCATGCCCCGCCATCCCCTCGCCACGTGCCTCCCCAACAGCCGTTCACGCTGAGCGAAGTCGAAGCGTATGTTCCGCGCGGCCACGAAGGGAATCCCGTGGCCTTCGACTTCGCTCAGGCTGAACGGCGGGCGGGGTTACCTGGCCTTCCACCCATCCGCCAGCGTCCAGCGATCCCGCCAGTGCAGGACCGGCGTCTCGCCCTCCCATTCCACCGGCAGCCAGATATAGCGCCCGTCGATCGCATTTTCCGGCCGCCAGCGATCCGCCATGAAGATGAAGCGCGGCTCGCCCCCCGGCCGCTCGGGCGGCAGGGGCAGGACGAAGGTCGATTGCGAGTGGAAGGTCGTCTTCCGGTCGACCTCGCTGCCGCGCACCGGATTGCCCAGCGAGCGCCACGGCCCCGTGACCGCGTCCGCGACATAGACCCGCCCCGGATTGGGCCGCCACCCGGTCAGGCCCGAGGCGAACATGTAATAGCGCCCCTTGGCCTTGAAGAGCGCGGGCGCCTCGTTCCCGCCATCGGGCAGCGCGCGGACATAATAGCCGTCATGCCGGGTCCAGTCGGGCGCCAGCCGCGCGATCTGCAGCGTCGCATTCTCTTCCGAGGCATAGATGTGCCACGCGGTGCCGCCGTCGACGAAGATGGTCATGTCGCGCGCCATCTGCCCGCCAGGAAAGTCGCGCGCCAGAATCGTGCCGGGCGCCTTGTCCTCGGCCGTCGCGTTGGCGGGCCAGATGCCGGGATTGACCCGGCCCGCGTGCAGGAAGCGGAACGGCCCCTGCGGCCGGTCAGCCACGGCGACGCCCGCCTGCGCGGCGCCATATCCCCGCCCCTTGAGTTCCAGATGGAACCACATCACGAATTTTCGGGTGCGCGGATTATAGACGACCTTGGGCCGTTCCAGGATACAGCCGCGCGCGATCGGGCTGGCGGGATCGTCGGACACGGACAGCGCGACCCCTTCGTCGCGCCAGTTCACCAGATCGGTCGAGCTATAGGCATGGACGCCGACCAGCGCGGTATTCCCCCCTTCGCCCTCGGTCTTGTGCTCGCCATGCCACCACCAACGTCCGCCGTGCCGCAACAGCCCGCCGCCATGGGCGTTGATCGCCACCCCTTTCGTGTCGTTCCACACCTCTCCGGGGCGGAAGGCGTCCAGCCCGGCCGCCCGCGCGCCACCGCCCCCGATCAGCGCCGCCGCGCCCGCCCCCACCAGGATGCCCCGCCGGTCGATCATCATCCGATCCTCCCAAATGCCATTCGCGGCGGATCGTATATCGTCTGACAAATTCCTCAAGCCCCCGAGAGGCTCGACGCTGTACGGGCGGAGGGCTAGACCGGCCCCGTTTCCCATTGCTGTCAGGCCGCTTCCCATGTCCCATTCCGCCCGTCTTGCCGCCCTTCGTGCCGAACTGGCATCCCTTGGCCTTGACGGTTTCGTCGTCCCGCTGACCGACGAGCATATGAGCGAATATGTCGGCGACTATGCGCAGCGGCTGGGCTGGCTGACCGGGTTCGGCGGTTCGGCGGGCAGCGCGGTGGTGCTGGCGGACAAGGCGGCGATCTTCACCGATGGGCGCTATACGCTCCAGGTGCGCGAGCAGGTGTCGGGCGACGACTATGCCTATATCCCGGTGCCCCAGGACAGCGTGGCGGGATGGCTGGGGCGCGAGACGGCGGCGGGGCAGCGGATCGGCTATGACCCGTGGTTGCACACCCGCCAGCAGGTCGCCGACATGACCGCCGCGCTGGCCGACCGCGACGCCGAACTGGTCGCGGTCGGCACCAATCCGATTGACGCGATCTGGACCGACCGCCCCGCCCCTTCGCCCGCCGCGATGACGGTGCAGGACGATGCGGTGGCGGGCGAGAGCGCGGCGGCCAAGCGCGCGCGGATCGGCGAATGGCTGGCCGAGCAGCGCGCCGATGCGGTGGTGCTGTCGGCGCTGGACTCGATCGCCTGGACGCTCAACGTGCGCGGCACGGACGTCGCGCATACGCCGGTCGCCTTGTCCTATGCGATCGTCCATGCGGATGGCGAGACCGACCTGTTCGTCGCGCCGGACAAGATCACGCCCGAGGTTCGCGCGCATCTGGGCAATGCGGTGCGGCTGCACGACCGCGCGGCGTTCGAGGGCTATCTGACCGGCTTTGCGGGCAAGCGCGTCGTCGCCGATCCCGAACGCGCGGTGGCGGCGATTGCGCAGGCGCTGGAGGCGGGCGGGGCCAAGGTGCTGGCGCTTCGCGATCCCGTCGTGCTGACCAAGGCGATCAAGAACCCCGCCGAGGTCGCCGGGCACCGTGCCGCCTCGGTCCGGGACGGCGCGGCGATGGTGCGGTTCCTGCGCTGGGTCGAGAGCGAATGCTCCAAGGGCGGGCAGACCGAACTGTCCGCCGCCGCGCAACTGCTGGCGTTCCGCGAGGCGACGGGGCTGCTCAAGGACACCAGCTTCTCGACCATCTCGGCGACCGGCGCGCATGGTGCGAGTCCGCATTACCATGTCACCGAGGAATCGAATGCAGCGATCGAGCTGGGCCAGCTCTTCCTGATCGACTCCGGCGGACAGTATCAGGACGGCACCACCGACATCACCCGCGTCATGCCGATCGGTGCGCCCACGGACGAGATGCGCGACCGCTTCACCCGCGTGCTGAAGGGGCATATCGGGCTGGCGACGGCGGTGTTTCCTGACGGGACGCTGGGCGGGCACCTCGACTCGCTGGCGCGGCGGCCGCTCTGGGAGGTCGGTCTGGATTATGCGCATGGCACCGGGCACGGCGTCGGCGCATACCTGTCCGTGCATGAGGGGCCGCAGCGTATCGCCGCGCCCAACTATCCCGGCGGTGCCGCGATGGAGCCGCTGCGCGCGGGCATGATGCTGTCCAACGAGCCGGGTTATTACAAGGCGGGCGAATATGGCATCCGCATCGAGAATCTGGTGTTGGTCGAACCGCGCGAGATTGCGGGCGCGGACCGCGAGATGCTGGGGTTCGAGACGCTCACCCTGTGCCCGATCGAGCGGACGCTGATCGTGGCGGACCTGCTGACGTCGCAGGAGCGGGAGTGGCTCAACGCGTATCATGCGCGGGTGGCGGAGGTGCTGGCGCCGGAGCTGGAGGGGGCGGATCGCGACTGGTTGCTGGAGAAGTGCGCGGCGATCTGATTTTTTCGCGCGAAGCCGCGAAGGCGCGAAGAAGAAGAAGGTTGGTTCGCGCGGAGGCGCGGAGACGCGGAGGTGTCTCGCCCGCCGCGCCAGCGGCCCTTTTATATCTGACGCTGACGAATAGAGGGCGCTGCGCGCGGCTTTATAGCAGGACGACATGAGATGAACTCACCCCTCCCCTTCAGGGGAGGGGCGCGGGGTGGGGCGCTTCCGCCAACGTGCGGCCTGTGGCGAGGCCCCACCCCAACCCCTCCCCTGAAGGGGAGGGGCTTACCCCGATTCAAGTCAATGTCATCCTGCTCCAAGCCTCTCTGCGTCCTCCGCGCCTCTGCGAATAAAACTTCTACTCCGCGTCTCCGCGCCTCCGCGTCTCCGCGCGAACCAACCTTCTTCGCGTCTTCGCGGCTTCGCGTGAACGAAAACGCCGCGCGGGAGAGGCCTCCCACGCGGCGTTTTGCGCGCCTCACACGGCAAAGGAACTGGGCCCCGGCCTCCGCCGGGGAACAGGTATTTCCCTCCCCTTACCGACCGAGCAGGACCCGCGCCTGGCCCGCGATCTGGGCCAGCATCGCGGCGTTGGGTTGGGCCGCCAAGCGGGCCCGGTCAATCACCGCCTTGAACTGGCCGACCCGCGCCGCATTGCGCTCCAGCCAGGCCTCGACCGCGGCTTCGGGGTCGGTCGCACCCGCCCGACCCAGGAAGTCCAGCCGCTGCTGCTGGAAATCGCGCGCCAGCCCTGCGATCAGCAGGCGCTCCCACGGATCGCTGGGGTTGATCCGCGCCGCCTGCCCCTGTGCCCAGTCGAGGCCCAGCGCTTGGCCCAGACGGGTAAAGGCATGGGTCAACCGCGTCTCGTCCAGCGACAGCCGCTGACCCAGATCGGCCAGCCCCACCGCACCGTCGAGTTCGGACACCCGCACCACCCGCGCCGCGAGTTCGGCCGGAGCCCCCGCCTCTTCGAGCACGGCGACGACCCGCGCGCTCTGCGCCTTGGCCTCGTCGCGTAGCAAAGCGGGCGTTTCGGCCGCCAGCCGTTCGATTCCCGGCTGCAACCGCTCCAGCGCCGCGCCCGGCGCCGTACCCGCCGGCATCGCGCGCAACAGGTCGGCGATCTGCGACCGGGTCGCCCGCGCCACCTCGTCGAACAGCGCGATGCGGGCGGCTTCGGGCATCGCCGCCGTCTCGATCGCGGTCCACAAGGAAGGCAGATCGAACAGCCGCTCGACGACGACGAACATCGCCGCGATGTCGGCCATCGCCGCGCCTTCCTCCTCCGCCAGTTCGAAGGGGTGGAGGATGCCCATACGGTTGACGATTCGGTTGGCGAGCTTGGTCGCCACGATCTCGCCGCGCAGGCGATGCTGGTCGATCGCCTCGCCGAACGCTTCCCGCATCGCAGGCGGGAAGGCCGCATGCAGATCGGGGCGCAGTTCGTCGTCCAGCGCCAGCGGGCTGGTCTCGATCGCGTCCTGCAGCGTCAGCTTCGCCGTCGCCAGCAGCACCGCCAGTTCGGGCCGGGTCAGGGGAATCCCGTCCTGCCCGCGCCGCAGCAGCACGTCGTTGCTACCCAACCCCTCGACCGCGCGGTCGAGCCGTCCGGCACTCTCGAAGATCTCGATGACGCGGACATAGCTGGGCATCGCGCCCGCCCCGTCCGCCTCGGCGATCGACAGGCCGAGCGTCTGGAGCCGGTTATCCTCCAGCACGATATGCGCCACGTCATCGGTCATCGCGGCGAGCAACCTGTTGCGGTCGTCCTCCGCCAGACGGCCCTCGATCATCTCGCGGTTGAGTGCGATCTTGATGTTGACCTCGTTATCCGAGCAGTCGACGCCCGCCGAATTGTCGATGAAGTCGGTGTTGATCCGCCCGCCCCGCTCGGCAAAGGCGATACGCGCGGCTTGCGTGACGCCCAGATTGGCGCCCTCGCCGATGGCGGTGACGCGCAGATCCTCGGCATCGACGCGCAGCCGATCGTTGGCCGGATCGCCGACCTGGACGTTATTCTCCGCCGCCGCCTTGATGTACGTCCCGATGCCGCCGAACCAGAGCAGGTCGGCCGGGGCCTTGAGGATCGCCGAGATCAGCGCCGCCGGTTCCAGCGACGTCGCGGTGATGCCCAAAGCCTCGCGGACTTCGTCCGACAACGCGATGGTCTTGGCAGACCGCGGGAAGACGCCGCCTCCGGGCGAGATCAGGCCGGTGTCGTAATCCGCCCAGCTCGACCGGGGCAGCGCGAACATGCGCGCGCGTTCGTCCCAGCTCGTCGCGGGATCGGGATCGGGGTCGAGGAAGATGTGGCGATGGTCGAACGCCGCGACCAGCTTGATCGCCTTGGACAACAGCATCCCGTTGCCGAACACGTCGCCCGACATGTCGCCGCAGCCGACGACGCGGATGGGCTGGCTCTGCACGTCCACGCCCCGCTCGGCGAAGTGGCGCTGGACCGAGACCCAGGCGCCCTTGGCGGTGATGCCCATCGCCTTGTGGTCGTAACCCTGGCTGCCCCCGGAGGCGAAGGCGTCGCCCAGCCAGAAGCCGCGCTCCATCGCCAGCGCATTGGCCACGTCGGAGAAGGTCGCGGTGCCCTTGTCGGCGGCGACGACGAAATAGGGGTCCTCGCCGTCCAGCACGCGCACGCCCGCCGGGTGCACCACCGCGCCCTCGACGATATTGTCGGTAATCGACAGCAGCGCGCGGATGAACACGCGGTAGCTTTCCTTGCCCTCGGCCGCCCAGCCGTCGCGGTCGGTGACCGGCGACGGGAGTTGCTTGGGGTAGAAACCGCCCTTCGCGCCCGTGGGCACGATGACCGCGTTCTTCACCCGCTGCGCCTTCATCAGCCCCAGAATCTCGGTGCGGAAGTCGTCGCGGCGATCCGACCAGCGCAGCCCGCCGCGCGCGACGGGTCCGGCCCGCAGATGGATACCCTCGACGCGGGGGCTATAGACCCACACCTCGCGCCAGGGCAGCGGCGCCGGGAGCCCCGGAATCCTGTGGCTGTCCAGCTTGAACGCCAGCGCTTCCTTGCCCGCCTCGGCAAAGGCATTGGTGCGCAGGGTCGCCGCGATCATGTCGCGGAAGCTGCGCAGGATACGGTCGTCGTCGATCGCCGACACGGCATCGAGGCCCGCCGCGATCGCGGCATCGGCGGCGGCGAGGTCGCCGGTCGCCTTCGGATCATGCGCAGCCGTGAAGCGCTCGATCAGCGCGGTCGCCAGTTTCGGCGCCCGGCGCAGCGCGTCGACCACGGTGGTCAGGCCGTAGGGCAACCCCGCCTGGCGCAGATAGCGGAACCAGGCGCGGAACAGCACCACCGCCTGCGGGCTCAGCCCCACATCGACGATCAGCCGATTGAACGCGTCATTCTCCGCCTTGCCTTCCAGCACGGCGGCAATCGCGCCCTCCAGCACCGCCGCGCCCTTGGGCTCGGTGGTCGCCTCGGTCTCGACGATGAAGTCGTGGACGAAGGGATCGGCATCGTCGCGCAACCGGGTCGGCAGCTCGCCGATCACGCGGAAGCCGAAATTCTCCAGCACCGGCACCGCGTCCGACAAGGGCAGCGCGCCGTTCAGCTTGTAGATCTTCAGCTGGCGATCCTGCCCCGGCTGGACCGGGAACAGGCGCACCGAGCGGCTGCCCTCATTCTCCAGCGACGCGAGACGCAGAATGTCGGCGGCGGCTTCGGCCGCGTCGCTGACATTGCGGTAATTGGTCGGAAAGCCATTGGCCCAGCGCAGGGCGAGGCGCGCCGCGCGCGGGGCGGGCACCTGCTCGGCCAGCGCCGCCTCGACATCGGGCATCCAGCCGCGCACCATCTTGCGCAGCCGCTCGGACAGCGCCGCCGTGTCGGGCAGGCGACCGTCCTGGCGCAGGTCGATCGTATAGCGGATCAGCGCGACGACGCCGTCCTCCAGCGCGATCGACCAGTTGAGCAGCGAGCCATTGGCCGCCTCGCCCAGCATGTCGCCGATCGCGACGCGCCGCGCGGTGGTCAGCTCGTCGCGCGGCAGCCAGACAAAGGCGAACAGATGCCGCTGCAACACCGAGCGGATCAGCACCAGCTCGGGCCGCGGCCGGTCGGCCAGCGACATGGCGGTCAGCGCCAGCTGCTCCAGCGCCTCGGCCGGGAAGGCCGTGACCAGATCATGCGGCAACGCGGTCAGCGCATGGGTCAGCGCCTTGCCGGTATGACCGCGCGGGTCGAAGCCGAACTTGGCCTGGAGCGCGGCGAGCCGCGTGCGCAGCACCGGCACCTCGTGCGGCGGACTGGCCAGCGCGGCGCTGGTCCACAGACCCGCATGGATCGACAGGCCGACGACGCGGCCCTCCTCCATCACCGGCACCAGCACCAGGTCGAGCGGTACCGAGCGATGCACGGTCGAGATCGCGTTGGACTTGAGCAGCAATGGCGCCGCCCCACCTTGTGCGAAATAGTCCAGTGCCCGCTGACGCGAGGTGTCGGCGAGCAGCGGCACCTTGTGCGGCGTCCGCGCCACACCCAGCGCGGGTGCGTCACGGCCATCCTCGAACCATTTCTCATGGCCCAGCAGCGTCAGCTTGCCGCCGAGGAACCACAGCAGCAGCGCGGCCCCCTCGCCATTCTTCTCGCCCAGCGTGGTCGCATCGGCGGCCAGCGCGTCCTGCAACCCCGACCAGTCGGCCACGGCGGCGCGGACATCGGCCAGCACGGCGCGCAGATCGTCGACCAGCCCGCGCCGGTCGCGCGCATCGGCGCGTTCCATTTCCAGATAGATGAAGGATTCGGACCGGCTGCCGGTGCCGATCGCCTGAAGCTCGCCCTCCGCATCACGGGTCACGGGCAGGACGGGGTGGATCACCCGGTCGATAGCGATCCCGTCCGCACCGACCATCGCCGCGATCGAATCGACCAGGAAGGGCATGTCGTCATTGACGATGGCCAGCCGCATCCGGCGATGCGTGTCGTCGCCCGACATCGGCTCCAGCGCGATCGACGGCTCGCCCGGCGACCGCTGCTGGGCCACGCCCGCGACGAAGGCCGCCGCGGCAGCCACCTCCGCGGGGCCGAACCCCTGCAATTCCGCCGGAAGGGCGCCCTGGGTCAGCCGTGCGGCAATCGCGTCGGCCATCGGATGCGACATATTCGGTGCCATGGGTGCAAGTCCTAGGCTTGGGCTTCGCGCCGCTCAACCCTTTGCCGACAGAGAAAAGATGTTGCGCCGCAGCGCAATTTTCATTGCGAGGCGCGCAATACCCTGTCGGCCAGCCGCTCGTCATCGACGACCGATCCCAGGACGGCGATCCGGCCGCCCTGCGTCACCCGCCCGACCAGGACGACCGGGCTTCGGACCGCCGCGCCGGTATCGAACGCGACATGGCCGAGCGGCGCGGGATCGGCGCGCGCGCGACGCACGGACGGCTCGGGCGCCTCGTCCCACAATGTCCCGCCCGTCGCTGGCGGCTCCGCCTGCGCCATCGAATCGAGCAGCGCGGAATCGAGCGTCGCCTGCAACAACGGATCGGCCAGCTCCTTCCAGCTGACGACGCCGTGGATGAAGTCGATCGTCCGGCCATCGGACGAATAAGGCAGCAGGATCGCACGGTACAGCGTGGTGCGGCCGCGCGCGTTGACGAACTCCGCCTCGAACCCGGCGGGCGCCTTGTCGCTCAGGATCTGGCTATAATGCCCGACCATCCGCGCGAGGAGCGAGCCCTGCGGCAGATCGGCAAGCGTTCCGGGCCGCCCGTCCAGATCGCCCTCCCCGCGCAGGGCCTGGCCGATATAGGCGATCGCCGGATCGCCCGACCGCCCCCGAAAATCCAGCAGCACCGAATTGCTGGCGAAATCGGCGATCGCCTCGGGATCGAGCGCGGCGATCGGCGGATAGGGCGCATCGCCCAGCAGCGAGGCCCAATGGTGATAGGCGCGCGCATGCAACCGCCGCTCCACCCCGCCCAGCGCGAACAGCACGTCGTCAGCCTCTCCCACCCCGCTCGCGTCGACGGGGAGAGCCTCGTTCAGATCCGGCCCGGTGGTCATGACTGTCATCCTCGCTATCCGGTCCAGTCATGGCGCCGTTATCGTTAACGACATGTAAAGATGCCAAAGCCGCTTGCCAGCCCCCAACAGACCTGTTAAGCGCCGCCACCTCGACCGGATACCAGCCGGTTCGACCGATGAAGGGCCGCTTTAGCTCAGCTGGTAGAGCATCGCATTCGTAATGCGGGGGTCACAGGTTCGAGTCCTGTAAGCGGCACCACTCCCGGTCAAAGATGGGCACCGCGCCCTCTTTGACGGGAAGTCCGACCGAGACCCCATTTTCCAAGCTAGACATGGGGCCCGAGATCACGATCTCGTGATCCGACACGCTGACGTTCGAGACGAACATTTTGAGGTAGGACGAACGGAGCGTGCTGTCGTCGCTTCGCATTTTCTTGCGAAGCATGTCGCCGAAACGGTCGATCGTTTGCTCGTCGATTCTGCGCTTGCCCTTCGCCAGTTGCGCTTCCAGCACATCGATCCGGCTTGATACCGCCGCCAGTGCCGCTCGGTTCGCCGCCATGCGATCGACAAATGCGGGATCTCGCGCGCTCATCGTCCCTTCTTCAATCAGAATCAGCAGATTGCTGATCGCAGTGTTGAGCCGCGTCCGCTCCGATCTGCTGCGAGTGAGGTCCGCCTCACGTTCCGCCTGCCTGCTTTGGGAAACATCGAGAACGCCAGCGAGCAATGTACGCAACCGATCACGCGCCAGCAGCTTTGCTTCGATCGCATCCAGAACCAAGCTATCCAGCCTCTCGCGCCGGATGCTTGGACAGGTGCAGGTCCCGCCACGGTTCACTTTGTCGTTGCAGACATAGTAGGTATAGCGACCACCTTTCCCCGTGCGGATCGTCATGCCGCTCGAACAGCCGGGCATGCCGCAGCGGGCGACTCCGGTGAGTAGCGTGGTGCCGGCAGCGACATGCGGTGCCATTCGCTTGGGATTGCGCGTCGCCCGCATGGCTGCCACGCGATCGAACTGATCTCGAGCAATGATCGACAGACAGGTAACCGCGATGGCGTCTTCCATATCCGGGGTAACACCATCGTCGTCGGCGGTACGATCGTGATAGACGCCGGTATAGACCTCGCGAGCCAGAATGCCGGCGACGTTGCTGTTGGCGAACCTTGCACCACGGAGGGTTCGCCCCGCTTCGTTCAACTGTTTGACGATCCAGCGCCCTCCACGGCCAACGTCAGCCCAATTGAAAATCTGGCGTACGATCGCCGCTTCGGCTTCGACGATCTCCAGCTTTCGCCGTTCCTTCTCCCCGTCCTGCCGGGCGACATAGGTTTGGTAGCCAAACGGCACCGGGCCGCCATTGTAGAAGCCCTGCCGTGCATTCTCCCTGCGGCTCTTCCGGGTGAGGATCGCCGCATCGCGCGCCTGCTCCTCGTTCATCATCGCCGTGATCGTCCGGCCGATCCGCTGGCCACGGCCCTGGCCGAAGTCCTCGGTGATCGACCGAACCTCAACGCCTGCGTCGTCCAGTTTGCCCACCACGTCGAAGAACAACCGCATGTTTCTGGCCATACGGCTAAACATGAACATCAGGACCAGATCGACCGGATGATCGGGCGCGGTGGCCCTCTGCACCAGCCGCTGAAACTCGGGTCGCTTATCGGTTTGACCGCTGAAGCCGGCGTCGGCAAACTCCTCGACGATCATAATGTCATGCTTGGCCGCATAGGCGAGAATGGCACTGCGCTGGGCATCAATGCTCTGAGGTGCGCCGCCCTCCTTATCGACCGACAACCGCATATACGCGAAAGCCCTGGTCCGGCTACGGTTGGCTTTTGCCAATTTTCCTGTCCCTATCTGTGTTCGAACAGTGAATCGAACTCACCGGCGAGCGCGTCGAGCACGAGCATGCATTCCCGCCGGGTGACGGCGGGTTGTCCAGACGAAGGCGGCATGTCGAGGCCGCATCGAAGCTGCGCTTCGACGTTCGCTACCTCTCGTTGTTCGTGATCGCTTTCGCCTGCCATCCGCTAGCGATGGCGGATCCCAAGATTCCAAGCGTCAACTCAGCCAGCCAAAAAATTGGTTCCGCTCGCACCCGCGTACGACGTCTCAACGGCACGACTTTATCTAGGTGAAAAGACCCACAAATGGACGTTCGGGCCACCTTGCTCGTCTCCTAACTTCAGACATTCGTTCATCGGGCTCGCGCGACCGACCGCAGGGGCGGAAGCTGGGACATAGCGGTCGTTCCTGAGCGAATCACAAAATGTCAGCTTTTGACAAGAGCCGACATTCGCATGCTCAGCAATCCAACCTTCGCGGATGCCTTGGCGGTAATATTCGTGCGCCTAGCGATTGAAATTTTGTTTCCAGTGAGCATCTGCTTAATCATGGATGGCGAGATGACCCACAAGGAAATCCTTTCTACACCGTTATTCGTCCTCAATTTCAGACGTTCTTTCAGGCGCCGTGCACTGCCATAAATGGCGCAGCCAAATTGGCATTATCAGTAGCGAGCGCTTGGCCCGTCATTTAAGCATTCTTATATCGATTGACCTGTGATTTACGAATTAAGCCCTACGCTTTGATCTCGACCATCAAACGATGAAGCTGAGCTGTTATCGCAGAAACACTGCTATAGGTTCTTTAGGCAGGCGACTAGTGCGTCGATCGCGGTGGGCGTGGTGGTCGTAACGTTGAAACGCATGAACGGTCGGCCAATCTTTGGCATCAGGAAATGAGACCCTGGCGCAGTCAGATAACCCTTGGCCAGCATCCGTTTGGCGACATGGCGTGAATCATTGCCCTCCCCGAGATTAGCCCACAGGAAGGTGCCGCCGGTCGCCGTCGGCTGTGCTGGCTCGACCGGCGTCGACGCCAGCAAATGGCGCAGCGTGACGCCGCGGCGCAACAACTGGGATCGGATTCGTTCGCAACGTCGGCGATAGAGTCCGTCGTGAAGGAAACGATAGAGAACACGCTCGGGGATCAGCATGTTTCCAAGACCTTGGACGGGCCGGAAGACGCGCAACAACGGCATGAAGCGTTCACCCGCAACGATATAGCCAACGCCTATCTCCGGCGCGAGGATTTGGGAGCAGCCGCCGATGTGGATCACATGCTCCAACTGATCCAGCAGGATCAGGGGCACCGCAGGGCGACCATCGGTCGCTGGCGCCAGATCGGCGTAACTGGCGTCGTCGACCAGCGCCATATCGAACTCAGCCGCAATCTCGAGCAGCTTTCGTGCCTTGTGCAACGAGATGCTGGTGCCCGTCGGATTCTGAAGCAGCGATGACAGCAGAAACATTTTAGGGCGGTGGCGCTCGCACATTAAGCGCAGCACGTCCAGGTTCGGACCGTCCGCCTCACGCGGGATACGGTAGATTTCCGCCCCTTGCGCCAGCAATGCCGCCACATGCGCGAAGGACGACGGATCCTCGATGAGGACCGGCGTCCGGTACCGCACGAACGAGCGGATGAACAAGGTCAAGCCGGCGATGCAGCCCGGAACCGTCATGATCGAATCGATCGGAGCATCGACGCCCTCCATCCGCAGCTTATTCTGCAACTCCTCGCGGAGCGGCGGATAGCCCGCCGGGTCGCCATATCGGCCCAGCCGCTTGCCTAAGGTCGCTGCCCCTTTCAGCACACGGGCAAGCTCGTTGACCGAGGCATCATCGTGATGCAGCAATCCGCTTCCCGGGACATGATCGGGCGGCAGATCAGAATGGATCAGCTGGAAGGCGTCGAGGTCGACAGTCGGCGGCATTTTGTTGCGAGTGGGTGGCGTCGTCGTGACGGCAACATAAAAGCCAGCCCCGCGCCGCGGATGGATGTTTCCACCGGCCACCAGCTTGTCATATGCGCGCTGTACGGTGTCGCGGCTAACGCCATGCTCGGCGGCCATGCCCCGTATCGAGGGCAAGCGCTGGCCAGGTGTGAGGCCGCCATCTGCCATTGCGTCCCTGACCGCCTGGACGATGCGCTGTACCTTGTTGCCCTCGGCCCCTGACGGGTCAGCTTTCATCGCTAAAGTGTCCTGATAATATAAGTGGGACAGGCTGGTCGTTTTTTCATACAGTGTCCGGAAGCCAGCGCTGCCGCAATTGCTAATGTCACGTGATGACGACCTTCTTTCCATTTGTTGCGCTGTCGATGATGGCGATGTCTTCAACGGGCATGGTAGATGGTCTTGTCCGAAAGAATCTGCCTCCTCTGGCCCGACAGGTGCCGATACAGCGCCCACAGCCGGCGGTCATGCCGCCCGTCATCAGTGATCCCGTCACGCGCTTTACCCTGCCCAACGGGCTGAAGGTCGTCGTCCAGACCAGCAAGCGCGTGCCGCTGATCACCGCAACCGTAGTGTATGATGTCGGGTCAAAGGACGAGAAGCCGGGGCAATATGGGTACGCTCACCTGTATGAGCATCTCATGCTCGATGGCAGCGCGCATTGGAACCAGAACGCCTTCGTCTCGCTGCGGGATCTGGGCGCGACCAACGTCAATGCCAGCACCAACCAGGACGCGACGACCCTGTTCGAGACGTTTCCGCGCGCCGCGCTGGAGCGGGTGCTGTTCCTCGAAGCCGACCGCATGGGCTATGTCGGCGAAGCGCTGACGCCCGAGCGGGTGAAGCGTGAGGTCGGGGTCGTGCTGAACGAAAAGCGCCTGCGCGGCGGCCGACCCGACGGCACAGACGAAGCGACGACGCTGGCGGATATGTACCCGGCGGATCACCCCTATCACCACAGCGTGATCGGCGAGGATGCCGATCTCGAGGCGGTGACGGTGGATGTCGCCCGCCAGTGGTTCGACGCCCATTATGGCCCGTCGAACGCGACGCTGATCCTGGCTGGCGATGTCACCGGGGTCGAGGCCAGGCGGCTGGTCGAGAAATATTTCGGCGGACTGGCACCCCGACAGCCGCTCGATCGGCTGCTGACGCGGACGTCGCCGATGACCGGACCGGTGCGGCGCGAGATTTTCCGGTCGGTACCGCAGGGGCGCATCTATGCCACCTATATCGCGCCGCCACAGGGTTCGCCGTCGATCGCCGCGCTGGACCTGACCGCGCAGATCATGGCGGCGGGGGCGCGGTCGCGGCTCAACCGCCGCCTGATCGAGGAACTGGGCATCGCCCGTTCCGCTTTCGTCACCTTCAACGAGGGACAGTTGTCGAGCCGGATGGGCTTCATCGTCGACGGCATCCCGGCCGACAAGATATCCCGCGCCGAGGCGGAGATTGATGCCGTCATAACTCGTTACATCGCCGAAGGCCCCACCCCCGATGAGCTGGAACGCGCCCGAGCGGCCCGCACGCAATATATGTTCGGGTTGCAGGACAGCACATCAGGCAAGGCGTTCCTGCAGGCTCGGGCGGTGAACCAGACCGACGATACCGACTATGCCGCGACTTACTTGCGCGAACTGCGCACGGCGACACCGGAGAGTGTCCGGCGTCAGGTGGAGGCGGTCTATGGGCGCCCCGGCTACCGGCTGATCGTCCGCCCCAAGCCGACGGCGCAGGCGACGCCGGGGGGCTATGACCTGACCCAGGGACCACCGCCGATGGGCCAGATGACGCCGATCGTGTTTCCGGCGGTGGAGCGCGCGCGCCTATTGAATGGGTTGAAAGTGGTGCTGGTCCCCCGGCCCGGCGCGATGACCGACAGTGCGCTGCTCCGCCTCGACGATGCGGGGCTGGCCGGTTCTTCACGGGTTATCGCACCGATCGCGCTCGACCTGCTGGCCGGAAATGGCACCACCCCGGATCAGCGCTCCCGCGCCGAACGCGCCGAGATGCTGAACGGTTGGATCAACAAGACCACCGACCTCGACCATGCCGACCTCAGCGTCGGGTGGGATGCGAAACGACTGGCGGACGGGGTCGCTTTCCTGGGCGATGCGCTGACCCGGCCCGGCATCACGCCGGAAGCGGTCGGGGCGTTGAAAAAAGCGGGCGTCGAGCAACTGGCCGCCCGGCGATCGAACAATTCCGCGCTCGCCGATCGGGCGCTGTTCAACGCCATATACGGCACCGGTCATCCCTATGCCCCCGCGCCGGATGTTGCGACGGACATCCAGGCGACGGAGGCGATCGATCCCGCTTCCTTGCGCGAATGGTATCGCGGTCATGTACGGCCCGATCGCGCGACGCTGTATATCGCGGGGGATACCAGCATGGCGGTCCTGAAGCCGCTGCTGGAAAAGGCGCTGGCCGGATGGACCGCGCAGGGTCCGGCGGCACCGGCTCCGACGATCCCGCCAGCGCATGGCACGCCGACGCCTTCCCTGACGGTGATCGACAAGCCGGGGGCGGCGCAGACCTTCATCATGGCGGGCAAGGTCATCCCGGCCGCCACGCCGGGCAGCGCGGAGGCGACCGCAGCCTGGACCGTCAACGAGGTCTATGGCGGCAATTCGACCGCCCGGATCGGCAGCAACCTGCGCGCCGACAAGGGCTGGACCTATGGCATCGGATCGGGCCTGTACGACACGCGCGGCGAGCGACGCTGGATCCTCGCGGGCTCGGTCAGCCAGGAGCATAGCGGGGACTCGGTCGCGGAACTGATCAAGGAAATGCGTGCCCTAAACGGCGATCGTCCGCCCGAGCAGCGCGAGCTGACCCGCATCGCGATCAGCATGGCCAACCAGAGTGCGGCCAAGCTGGAGGGGAATGCCAACCTGCTTCAGGCCATGGCGGACGCCGAGTCCGACGGGCTGCCCCATGACGATGTCGTGCGCGAGCCGATCCGGCTTCAGTCGCTGACGCTGGGGCAGCTGCGGGGCGCCACCGGAGCGTTGTCCGATCCGAACACGGTCCATTGGGTGCTGGTCGGCGACTGGCAGCGCATCCGCGACCAATTCACGAATCTCAAGCTTGGCGTGCCCGTGGTGATCCCCACGACGCGCTGAAGGGGGCCGCGCGGACTGCCCGGCAGGGCAGCCGCGCATTGTTATCCATCAATGACATGGGGGGAATTGAATATGGATACACGTGATTATATCGCCGCCAGCCTGTTGGCGCTCGTGGCCGCCACCGCACCGGGTGTCGCGTCGGCGCAGGACCGTGTGGTATCGCAACCCGCCCTGCCGCTAAGCGAGGCGTTGCAGCGGATCGCCGCGGAATGGGGCAAGCCGCTGAACATCGATCCCGACGCGGTGCGCGGGATCACCGCCAGGCCGGTCGTCAATGCCCGGTCGGAGCGTAACGCGGTGGCCCAGGCGACGCGCGGCCTGCCCGTGGCGGTCGATGTCAGCGATACGGGAGCGATCTCCATCCTCAACGACGTCGTCGTCACCGCACAGCCCAACGAAGCCGAAAACAGCGTGCTCGTTCGCGGCGCGACCAGCTCGTCGCGGCTTGGCCAGTCGCTGCGCGACCAGCCGCGAAACACCCAGGTCATCTCCTCCAAGCTGGTCGAACGACAGCAAGCGCAGACCATCGCCGAGGCCCTCGCGAACGCCGGGGGCGTGGTCGTCAACACCGCCACGGTGCAGGGCGGCATCAGCTATTCGGTGCGGGGTTTCGACTCCAACGGCGCTGTCAATGGCCTGCCTTCAGTGTCCAGTTCCAGCTTCGCGGCGGGCACGACCCAGTCGCTGGCCAATATCGAGCGGATCGAGGTGCTCAAGGGCCCCGACGCGATCCTGCTGGGCGGCGACAATCTGGGCGGCACGATCAACATCGTCACCAAGAAGCCGAATGCCGACGAGCGGCTGTACGCGTCGATGGATACCGGATCGTTCGGCCTGGTCCGGGGCACCCTCGACGCCAATCGCGCCCTGACCGAGGACAACCGCCTGAGCGCGCGCATCATCGCCACGGCGGCGACCGCCGACCGCAATTTCGGCGGCTATCGCGGCAATGAGGATTATCTGTTCGCGCCATCGCTGCGCTACAAAAACGGGACGAGCGACGTGATCGTCTCGGCCGTGGCGGGGACGCAGTATTTCGGCATGGTGCCTTATACCGTGCTGAACAAGGCCACGAAGACGCCCTATGACGTCGCCTGGGATCGGCCGCTGGTAGGTGGCAAGGGACAGTTCGTGCGTAACGGCACGACGCAGATCAATGCCGAGGTGACGCAGAAGCTGACCGACTGGCTGACCGTCGTGCTGCGTGGCCAGCATCAGAATGCGACGTTCGCACTGTCGCAATATTCCCCGTTCGCCGTCCTGAACAACAGCGGCCTGCTGCTCGTATCGCGTAGCGGGGTGCGCCAGACGTCGACCACGGACGCGGTGGACGGCTTTGCCCGGATCGCTTTCGACACCGGTCCCGTGACCCACAAGATCGTCGTCGGCGCGACCAATGTGAAGAGCGATACCGACGCGATCTATGCCGCCAATGGCGGTATGTTCCTGTACAACTTCCTCACCCCCAGCGGGGGCGCGCTGCCGCCTCTCGCCACCATCTACAGCGAACGCTCGACGGTGATCGGCAAGCAGCGCGGCTATTACGGCCAGTATCTGGTCGGCTTCGGTCCGATCCACCTGATGGCGGCGGTCCGTCGCAACGTCAGCGACTTCACCTCGATCGTCGCCCGCTTCGGACCCAGCTCCAACCATGCGACGGCAACCACCCCCAATTTCGGTGCGGTGGTCGATATTACCGATACGCTGTCCGTGTTCGGCACGTTGGCCTATGGTTATACGCCGACCTTCACGCTGAACGCCGCCAGGCAAAGGCTGGGCGACATCAAAAGCCGCAATGCCGAAACCGGCATCAAGTGGGACTTGTTCAACAAACGCATGCTGATCAACGCATCCTATTTCAGCATCCGGCAGAGCAACCTCATCGACCGTGATCCGGTCAATCCCGGTTTCTCGATCGCGCTGCCCGGACAGCTGGGCGAAGGCCTCGACCTGAACGTCAGCGGCACGCCGCTGACCGGCCTGACCCTGTCGGCGGCGTTCACGCGGACCAACTACAAGTTCCTGGCGCCGACGCCGACGATCGGCAACACGGTCAACGGCCAGCCGCGCGACGTGTATAATCTCTATGCGTCTTATGAGCGCAAGATCGGCGACGATGTGCGTGCGGGTCTGGGGGCCGGGGTGGCGGGCCGGTCGAGTTCAGCGATCGACCGCCTGAACACCTACCGGATCGCCGGTGCGGCGCTGGCCAATCTCAACGGGTTCCTGTCGATCGGCGACCTCGATATCAATGTCGGCGTCCGCAACCTGTTCGACCGCAAATCCTATGCGCCGACCCGGTTCGACAGCTATATTCCGCTCGGCGAGCCGCGCACTTGGCGGCTGACCGTCGGCTATCGCTTCTTCTGATCGAGGATGATGCGCCGATGATGCCGCAACCCACCCAGAGCGGGGAGGTCCGTCGCGAGACGGGCCTCGCCCCAACCCAGGCCGCCACCGCCCGCTGGGCGGACGCATGGCGGCTGGTCAGCGGCTATTGGCGGTCGTCCGACTGGAAGTTCGCGTGGTTCGCGCTGATCATCCTGTTCTTCTTCCAGTTCGGCACGGCGTTCATCATGCTGCGCGCCAATCGCTGGCAGCAGCATTTCTTCGACGCCATCGAACAGCGCGATCAGGCGCAGATGGTGCCGTTGCTGATCGTCTTCCTGGGCATCATGGCGATGCAGATCGCCATGATCCTCACCGAGAATTTCATCGACGGCCTGTTGTCGATCCGCTGGCGGACCTTTCTGACCCGCGACTATCTCGACCGCTGGATGAGCCGCAACCGCTACGCCGAGATCGAGCGATTGCGGATCATCGACAATCCCGACCAGCGTATCGCTGACGACCTGAACGCCATCACCGCGGCACTGGGCATGACGATCGGGGCGCTGCATATCGTCATGCGCCTGATCGGATCGATCGTGACCGGCGTCACCTTCGCGATGATCCTGCTGGAGACCGCGCCGCCGATCCGCTTCTCGCTGGGCGGCACCGCAATTTCCATTCCGGGCAGCACCGTCTGGTATGCCGTTGCCTATGCGATCATCGGCTCGTGGCTGACGGCCAAGATCGGCCAGCCCTTCGTCCGCGCGATGATGCGCCAGCAGCACCGCGAGGCGGATTTCCGTGCCGGGCTGATCCATGTGCGGCGCAATGCGGCGCAGATCGGGCTATCGGGCGCGGTCTCCACCGAGCGCGAGGCCTTGCATCAGGCGTTCGACGCAGTGCGGACCAATTTTCGCTCCGTCATCTACAGCTCGTTGGGCATCACCGCGGCGGGCAGCGTCTATGACCGGATGGGGACGGTCCTGCCGTTGTTCATCATGGTGCCGGGCTATTTCGCAGGGACCATGACCTTCGGCCAGTTGATGGCGGGCCGCGACGCCTTCGGGCAGCTGGGGATGCAGCTCGGCTATTTCGTCAAGAGCTATCAGCTGATCGGTCAGCAAGTCAGCTACTTCAACCGTATGAAGGGGCTCGACGACGCACTGGACGATGTGCGGCCTGCCGGAATTGCCGTGGGTACGGGCACCGCTCCGGGTGTCGTCCTGGCGACGCAAGATCTGGCGCTCCACCTCCCGCATGGCGAGGCGCTGGCGATCGTCGGCGACTGGACCGTGCGCAAGGGCGAACGCTGGGCGGTGCGGGGGGCCTCGGGCACCGGCAAGTCGACGCTCGTGCGCGCGCTGGCGGGGCTGTGGCCCGATGGGCAGGGCAGCGTTGCGCTGGCGCATGACAGCCGGGCGATGTTCGTGCCGCAGCGGCTTTACCTGCCGCAGGGTACGCTCAAGGCGGCGGTCTGCTTCCCCGATCGGCCCGAGGAGCATGGCGATGCCGAAATCGCCGCATTGCTCGGTCAAGCACGGCTCGGCCATCTGGTCGACGAGATGCATGCCCTGCGCCTGTGGCAGGAAGAATTGTCCCCTGGTGAGCAGCAGCGGATCGCCCTCGCCCGTGTCCTCCTGCACCGCCCCACCCTGCTGGTGCTCGACGAGGCGACGAGCGCGCTCGACGCGGGCAATGCGCGCCACTTCTATGACAGTGCCCGCATGGCCCTGCCCGACACCACGATCATCAGCGTGGTACATGACGAGACGCTGTTTGCGCACCACAGCCATATGCTGATCTTCGCCGACGGTGGTGCGATCGCCACTGTCATCGACCGGGCAATGACAGGCGACTGAGTTCGCCGCGACACGACGGCAGAGAGGATTTCCAACACAATGACGGGCAAGGTTATCGAAGTCACGGGCTCGGACGTCGCCGCGGTCATCGCGGAGCGAGACGGTTTGATCCTGTTCGATCTTTGGTCCCCGACATGCGCCCCGTGCCGAGCGCTAGCCCCGATCCTCGACGATCTGGCGGCCGACTTCGCCGACGAGTTGCAAATCTGCAAGCTCGACGTCGAGGCGGACAAGGCGATCGCCAAGCCGTTCGCGGCGAGGGCACTGCCGACCTTGGCGCTGTATCGCGCCGGCATGGAGATCGACCGGATGGTCGGCCTGAAATCGCGCGGGCAATTGACCGCTTGGCTTGAAAGCCATTTATGACTCGCGCCTTTGGGGGCGATCCCGCGATCAAGGCCGCACTGCTCGCCAGACTGGAAAGCCATATCGCCAATAGCACGCTTCGCTTCGGCGGCACATCCTGGGACGGCTCGGGGGGCAGCCCGTTGGGCGTGTCTACCGAAGGGGGGGATAGCGCCGACTATGCGACCCGGTTCGGCTACCCGCTCGCAATAGCCGGCTTGCTGGATCCGTTGATCGCTTATGCCGCGCCCGGCCAGATGAGCACCGTCGCGCTGCGCTGGGTAGAGTGCGTCGAGGTGGGCGCCGACCTCTCGCCGATCCCGCAAAGGATCGTCGACCATTTCCTGACAGCTATGGGGTCTGAGCGCCTCGCAGCATCGCCCTATGCCGAGGTACAGGCGCTGCACTGCGCCGAGGCATCGGGCGTTGCCATTCATCGCAGTGAATGGACCGCAGCACGCCGCCGTATCGAAGCGGCCGCGGAAGCGGCGTTACCGCAAAGCCCCGAGCGTGCCGCGCTCAACGCGTGCGCCACCGCGTGCTGGCCACTGCAAACGAGCAGCTCGATCTTGCCGACGCTGATCTTGGTTTGGCTTCATGACGTCAATCGGCAAGCAGATCCGGCGTTCGGAGAATTCGAGCGCAAGCGCGCCATGGCCATGCTTGACGAAATTTACCAACAAACTCAGCCCATGCGCGACAAAGGGGAGGCGGTCGACATTCCAGCCCTGTTCCGCATGCGCGATCCGGTCCTCGCGGCAGGCTTCGAGGCATCGCTGAAACGCGCGAATGCCCGCTACCTTGACCGTGCCCGGTCCGCTCCGGGCATAGTACTCGCCTATCTTGCCGCTGCCAAATTACGAAAGGCCCCTTGAAGGATGAGACGGGAGCCTTCAGCGATGATCGCTCCGATACTCTACGCGCTTCCCGCAGCATTCAATCGGCGCGCTACGCTCGGGATTTCGCCTCAACCATGACCAGCACGGCCTTCCGCGCCACGGGTTCCCGCGTCCACTATAGTTCTGACGTATCAAATCCCGGAACACTGGCTGGAAGCACCGCATACGGCTATTTCCAGCGTTGACGATCAGACATTCACAAGAGGCGGCCTGAACGGTTAGCATGGGTCGAATATTGCCGGGAATAACCGGCGCATCGTGGGACAAACCGGCCGTTCCCTGGCAACATGCAGAACGGCAGGTTCGTTCAACAGGCGACATTCGGCTCTGCTCGACGGGCGCGTCTTCGCTACAGCAATTGGGCCCGGAGCGGACGGGCAGCTTGGCCGCCGAGGAGGGGCAAGATACCCAGCGGGATTGCCGGGTCGCTATCTGGATCGTTATCTATGGTGTCAAAGCGCAACGCGGTTGGAGTGGGATTTTGGCATGAAGGTATTTTGGTCTTGGCAGAGTGATCGCGACCCGAAGCTCCACCACTACTTTGTACGCGACGCGATCAAGGAAGCGTGCAAGCTGATCGCGAGCGATCCGGACTACGAGGAGGCAGATCGCCCCGAGGTCGACCATGACACGAAGGGCGTAACCGGCTCGCCCGACATCGCGAGCACCATCTTGGGCAAGATTGCGTCGGCGAACGTCTTCATCGCCGACATGACGCCGGTGGGAACGACAGACCCCGCCGCGCTGCAGCCGGGTGTCGCAGAAGAGAAGAAGTCCGAGCCGAAGTTCCTGCAGAACCCGAACGTCATGTCCGAACTCGGCTATGCGGAGCGCGCTCTGACCACGAGCCGCATTCTCCTAGTGGCAAATGGGGCTCACTACCCGGGCGCGCAGGCACTGCCATTCGACTGGCGCCATCGAAGCGGGGCCAAGACCTACATGCTCGCAGATGGTGCCACTAATGCTGAGATCGCTACAGAGCGGAAACGGTTCGCCCAAGTGCTGAAGGCGTGCATACAGCCGATCCTGCTAGCGCAGATGGCGGCGAAGCCCGAACCACGCGAGGTCATATGGCAGCCGGCGAGTCCGTCCGATCCCGCGGTATGGGAGGGCGCGGACGCCGGGCTGCAGTTCCGCAACCGGTCGATGGAGGAGGGCCGCCGCGAGGTCCGGCTCTCCGATGGAAAGCGCATCTTTGCCCGCCTCGTGCCGACGGAATGGACGGTGCCGCCGCGTGCAGACCTCGAGCCGCGCGTCAGTGGGGTCGGGCTCGTCGTTCGCAGCCGGGATGGCGACTGGGGGCTGAACGCTGAAGGCGCCCTGTCGGTATGGGGCCGCATCGACGGCGAGCGCAACGAGATGCGGGTCTGGAACGCCACCCAGTGGTTCCGCACCACCGGCGAGATCTGGGCGGTCAACGCGATCGGGTTGCTGTTCCTGACGTTGCTGCCCTCGACGGTGCAGTCGTCGATCGCGCTGACCGCCGTCGCGCGCGGCAATGTGGCCGGCGCGGTATGCAGCGCATCGCTTTCCAACGTGGCAGGCATTTTCGTCACGCCCCTGCTGGTCGCATTGCTGATCGGCGGCGGGCAGCATGGCTATGCCTTCGGATCGATCACCCCCATCGTCGCGATGCTGTTGCTACCGTTCGTTGCGGGGCATTTGTCCCGGCCGTGGATCGGTACCACGACCGAACGACATCGGCGGGCAACGACGCTGGCGGATCGCGGATCGATCCTGCTGGTGGTCTATACCGCATTCAGCGCGGCGGTGGTCGGCGGATTATGGCACCGGGTGTCGCCCGGCGACCTCGCGGCGGTCGTGGCGCTATGCGCGCTGGTGCTGGCCGCCGTGCTGCTACTGAGCGCCGCGATCGGGCGGTGGTGCCGCTTCGACCGGGCGGACCGGATCACGCTGCAATTGTGCGGTTCGAAGAAGAGCCTGGCGGCGGGCGTGCCGATGGCGGGCGTCTTGTTCGCCATGCCGCAGGTCGGGGCCATCGTGCTGCCGCTGATGCTGTTTCATCAGATGCAGCTGATCGTCTGCGCGATGCTGGCCCGGCACTATGCGGCCGATGCGGAGCGCCCGCTGTGATGCCGGCGACCGTGCCGATGCTGACCGCGGTGATGATGGCCGCGGTCCCGGTATCGGTAGCCGCCGCGGCGCCGACGAGCGATGCCGATCGCCGCGCGATCCTCGCCGAGGTCGCTGCCACCGCACCTGAAATGGAACGCGCGGCGCTGGCGATCTGGGACTATGCCGAGCAAGGATTTCAGGAAACGCGTAGTTCGGCGCTGTTGCAGGCGCAGCTGCGTGCCGCCGGCTTCACGGTACAGGCTGGGGTGGCCGGCATGCCCACCGCATTCGTCGCCAGGTTCCGCACCGGCGATGGTCCGGTGATCGGCCTGCTCGCCGAATTCGACGCGCTGCCCGGACTAGCGCAGGCCGCCCTGCCCCACCGCGAGCCAATCGCCGGTCGGGACGCAGGCCATGCGTGCGGTCACAACCTGCTGGGCGCGGCGACGGTCGCGGCTGCGGTCGCCGCGCGGCGCTGGATGGCGGCGAATCATGTAGCCGGGGAGCTGCGCGTCTATGGCGCCCCGGCAGAGGAAGGCGGGTCGGGCATAGTGTTCATGGTCCGCGCCGGATTGGTGCGCGATATCGATGCCATGCTCCACTGGCATCCCGGCGACCGCAATTTCGCGTCGCAGGGACGGACGCTGGCCAATATCAGCGGCACCTTCCGGTTCACCGGCATCGCCAGCCATGCCGCGGTCGCACCCGAACGCGGCCGATCGGCGCTGGACGGAGTCGAGGCGATGGACTTGATGGTCAACCAGATGCGCGAGCATGTGCCGCAGGAGACCCGCATCCACTATGTCATCACCAATGGCGGGAAGGCGCCCAATGTCGTGCCCGAAACCGCCGAAGTCTATTATTACGTCCGCCACCCCGATCGCAGGTGGTACGCGACGTCTTCGACAGGGTGGACAAGGCCGCCCGGGGCGCGGCACTGGGCACCGGCACCACGGTCCGCTTCGACCAAGTCGGCGGTGTTTTCGGGCTGATGCCGAACGACACGCTGGGGCGGGTGATGCTCGCCAATCTGACCCGGGTCGGCGGCGTTACCTATTCGCCGGCGCATCGGGCATGGCATCCACCGATGTCGGCGACGTCAGCCATGTCACGCCCACCGCCGGGATAACCGCCGCGGCATGGGTGGCTGGAACCGCGCCACACAGCTGGCAGGCGACTGCCGCCAGCGGATCGCCGGTCGGCATCAAAGGCGCGGACGTCGCGGCCCGGACGCTGGCGCTCAGCGTCGCTGACCTCTTCAACACGCCCGCCACGCTGGCAGTGGCACGTGCCGAACCCGATCGGCGGTGCGGCGCCCGGTTCACCTATCGCGCACTGCTCGGCAATCAACCGCCGCGACTGGACTATCGTCGGCCACTGCGCTGATACACATTCTTGAAGGAGACGGGGTTTGGGTTGGATCATCCTGCGCACGCAAGACGGCAGGGAACGTCGGATCGAGGCGGCATATGGCCTGACGGTCATGGACATTCTGAAGGATGCCGGCGTCGACGACCTGCTGGCACTATGTGGCGGCTGCTGTTCGTGCGCGACGTGTCACATTTATGTCGGGGACAATCGATCGGGCAGGTTGCCACCGATGAGCGAGGACGAGAACGACCTGCTCGACAGCACCGACAATCGCACGGCAGGTTCGCGCCTATCCTGCCAGTTGCCATTCGATGAATCGCTGAACGGCTTGCGCATATCAATCGCCCCGGACGATTGATACGGCGGTCTACCGTATGACTTGGCAAGATCATGGCCGCAAATTATTCTAGCATTACAGTTGGGTTTTGATTGGACATGTGACCGTTAACAGGCGACTTGATGACAATACGACGGATTTCTCGTGAACTGCCCGCGATGACTGGTCGGTTGCGTAGTTAGTTGATACGAGCCTGTGATGCCAGCCTGGGCGGGAGGCGGAGCGTAGGTGTTTGATCCCACAGTTTGATGGTGTGATCCTTTCGTTGGAATGGAAGGATGCCGTATGGGCCAGGTACGTCATAGGTGCGCCACGACTAGCTCCGGACGCACCTCGCCGACTTCATAGCCGCCTGCAACCTCGCCCGCCGGCTCAAGACGCTCGACGGGCTCACACGCTACGAAGCCATCTGCAAAGCATGGCAGAACGAGCCAGACCGCTTTACATCAAACCCGCACCATCAAATGCCGGGATCAAACACCTAGGCCGCCATCTTGAGCTCAAGGCGTTCCCAGATCTCGACCAGGGCCGACACCAGTTCCGCCATCATCGCCTCGTCATGCGCCGGGCCCGGCGTGAAGCGCAGGCGTTCGGTGCCGCGCGGGACGGTCGGATAATTGATCGGCTGGACGTACATGCCATATTCGGCGAGCAGGATGTCGCTGATCTTCTTGGCCTTGACCGGGTCGCCGACCATCACCGGCACGATATGCGTCTCACCCAGCATCACCGGCAGCCCCGCGTCGCGCATCATCGCCTTCAGGCGGGCGGCGGCAGCCTGCTGGCCCTCGCGCTCGACCGCGCTTTGCTTGAGGTGGCGGACGCTCGCCAGCACGCCCGCGACCAGCACCGGCGACAGCGAGGTGGTGAAGATGAAACCCGGCGCATAGGAGCGGATCACGTCGACGATCATCCGGTCGGCCGCGATATAGCCGCCCATCACGCCGAACGCCTTGCCCAGCGTCCCCTCGATCACGGTCAGCCGGTGCGCGACCCCGTCCCGCTCCGAAATGCCGCCGCCGCGCGCGCCGTACATGCCGACCGCATGGACCTCGTCCAGATAGGTCAGCGCATTATACTTGTCGGCGAGATCACAGATCGCCGCGATCGGGGCGACATCGCCCTCCATCGAATAGACGCTTTCGAACGCGATCAGCTTGGGCACGCCCGGATCGGCCGCCGCCAGCAGTTCCTCGAGATGCGCCAGGTCGTTGTGGCGGAAGACCCGCTTCTCGCACCCCGAATTGCGGATGCCCGCGATCATCGAGGCATGGTTAAGTTCGTCGGAGAAGATCACGCAACCGGGCAGGATCTTGGCGAGCGTGGCCAGCGTCGCCTCGTTGGAGACATAGCCGCTGGTGAACAGCAGCGCGGCTTCCTTGCCGTGCAGGTCGGCCAGTTCGCCTTCCAGATCGACATGATAATGGGTGTTGCCGCCGATATTGCGCGTGCCGCCCGATCCCGCGCCGACATCGTGCAGCGCTTCCTCCATCGCGGCGATGACCTTGGGATGCTGTCCCATCGCCAGATAGTCGTTGGAGCACCAGACCGTGATCGGCTTGGGTCCGTTATGACCGGCAAAGCAGCGCGCATTGGGGAACATGCCCTTGTTGCGCAGAATGTCGATGAAGACGCGGTAACGTCCCTCGGCGTGCAGGCGGTCGATCGCCTGGGTGAAGACGCGGGAATAATCCACGCGCACGTCCGTACCGTCCATGCTCATGGGTTGGGAATGTAGGACGATGCGGCGAGCGATGCGAGTCGATAACCGCGATGACTGTGATCGATCATGGTGGACATATTGTCCCAGCGCCCCCACGGTTCCCGATGCGGATGGCTCGCAAGCCCCGTTCGGGCGGGCGAGCGAAGCTATAGCGCCTCGATCTGCGAAAAGCCGCGCGCCGCCAGTCCCGGTCGCAGGGCGGCCTCGCGCTCGCCCAGATGCGTGAACACCGCCACCCCCTCTCCCGCCGAGTCGGGCCAATCCTGCCCCTGGGTCAGAAACGCGATTCGCCGCGCGATTCCCGGCCCGCCATCGACGAAGCGCACCGGACGCGGTGCCGCCGCCGTCAGTTCGGCCTCGACCAGCGGGAAATGGGTGCAGGCGTTGACGATCACGTCGATCGCCTCGCCCCCCGGCTGGCCGAACAGCCCATCCAGCACCGCCGCGAAGGATTCGGACGATGGCGTCTCGCCGCGCAGCCTGGCCTCGGCCAGTTCGACCAGCTCGGCCGAGCCGTGCCGGATCACCCGGCAATCGCCCGCGAACCGCGCCGCCAGATCGTCGACATAGGCCTGTCGCACCGTCGCGCGCGTGCCAAGCACGCCGATCACCCGCGTCTCGCTCATCGCCGCCGCCGGCTTGATCGCGGGCACGGTGCCCACCACGGCCACGTCCAGCGCGGCGCGGACCGCGGGCAGCGCGATGGTCGAGGCGGTGTTGCAGGCGATGACAATCAGCCTTGGCCGATACCGCTCCGCCAGCCGCCCCAGTAGGGCGGGCACCCGCCCGGCAATCTCCGCCTCGGTCTTTTCGCCATAGGGAAAGCCCGCGCTGTCCGCGACATAGACGAATGGCGCGGTCGGCAGCAGGGCGCGCGCGGGCCCCGCGATCGACAGTCCGCCGACGCCGGAATCGAAGAACAGGATGGGACGCGCATCGCTCATCCCGCCGTCTTTAAGCGCCCCCCGACGCCGAGGCCAGAGCGGGCCGCGATTGGACAGGCCGGGATCGCTGTTCTATGTCTGTCCCGGAGAACCGGGGGAAGACCATTGCCGACCGACATCATCTGGGGACCGCCGAGCTGGGCCTTGCTGATCGGCTATCTGCTGGGGTCGATTCCCTTCGGCATCATCCTGACCCGGATGGCGGGCGCGGGCGACCTGCGCAGCATCGGATCGGGCAATATCGGCGCGACCAATGTGTTGCGCACCGGCCGCAAGGGACTAGCCGCCGCGACGCTGATCCTCGACATGTTGAAGGGGGTCGCCGCCGTGCTGCTGGTCCGCCACTGGCTGCCCGGCCAGGAGGCCCTGGCGGCGGCGGCGGCGTTCGTCGGCCATTGCTACCCGGTTTGGCTGAAGTTTCGCGGCGGCAAGGGCGTCGCCACGCTGATGGGCGTCGTCACGGCGCTCTACTGGCCGCTGGGCCTGGTCTATGCGGTGGTCTGGCTGGGCCTGCTCGCCACCATCCGCATCTCGGCGGTGGCGGGGATGATCGCGGCGATCAGCGCGCCGCTGGCCGCCGCCGTGCTCGGCCGGTTCGACCTGGTCCTGCTGCTGATCGCGCTCGCGCTGATCGTCGTGTGGAAGCACGGGTCGAACATCGAGCGGCTGCTGGCGGGCACCGAGCCGCGCATCGGCAAGACGCGTGGCTGACGCCCGGTTCGCGCAGCTCCGGCTGCTGCGGACGCACGGCATCGGTCCCGTCACCTGGCGACAATTAATGGCGCGCTTCGGCGCGGCGGAGGCGGCGCTGGACGCGGTGCCGATGCTCGCCCGGCGCGGCGGCGGCGATGGCCCGCGCATCCCCGATCCCGCGCTGATCGCCCGCGAGATCGAGGCGGTCGCACGGCTCGGCGCGCGGCATGTCCTGCTGGGCGAGGCCGAGTATCCGCCGCTGCTCGCCGAGCTCGACACCGCACCACCCGCGCTGATCGTGCGCGGCGACATCGGGCTGGCCCATCGCGGCGGGGTGGCGCTGGTCGGCGCGCGCAACGCCTCGGCCGCGTCCTGCCGCTTCGCGCGCGGGCTGGCACAGGATCTGGCGGCGCAGCATGTGCCCGTCACCTCGGGCCTGGCGCGGGGGATCGACACCGCGGCGCATCTCGGCGCGCTGGAGGGCGGCACGATCGGCGTCATCGCCAGCGGCATCGACATTGCCTTTCCCCCCGAAAATGCCCGGTTGCAGGAAGAGGTGGCGACGCGTGGCCTGCTGATCGCCGAACAGCCGCCGGGGACCCAGCCGCTGGCCCGCCACTTCCCCTCGCGCAACCGGATCATCGCAGGACTCGCGCAAGGCACCGTGGTGGTCGAAGCCGCGCCGCGCTCCGGCTCGCTCATCACCGCGCGGCTGGCGGGCGAGGCGGGGCGCGAGGTGATGGCGGTGCCCGGCCATCCGGCGGACCCGCGCGCGCAAGGCTGCAACATGCTGATCCGCGAGGGCGCGACGCTGATCCAGTCGGCGGGGGACATTCTCGAACAGATCCGCCCGATCGACCCGCGCATGGTCCGCGCACCGGACAGCGCCTACACCCCGCCGCCGCCGCAGGAGGCGAGCGATGCCGACCGGCGGCGGGTCGGCGACCTGCTCGGCCCGGTGGCGGTGAGCGTGGACGAACTCATCCGCCAGAGCGGCCGCCCGCCCGCCATCGTCCAGACGATCCTGCTGGAACTGGAGCTGGCCGGACGGCTGGAGCGCCATGCGGGCGGCCGGGTGGCGCTGGCATGATCCAGACCGAACGCCTGGCCCTGCGTCCCTATGAGGTGGCGGATTTCGACGCCTATGCCGCGATGGTCGCCGATCCCGTCGTGGTCCGTCACGCCGGTCCGCCGATGTCGGGCGAGGAAGCGTGGATGCGGCTGTTGCGCTTTATCGGCTATTGGTCGGTATTCGGCCATGGGATGTTCGCGGTGTTCGACCGGGCCACCGGGCAGTATCTCGGTGAGACGGGCTTCATGGATTTCCGCCGCGAGGTCGTGCCGAAACTTTCACCCTCTCCACCGGAAGCGGCCTGGGTCTTCACCAGCGCCGCGCATGGCAAGGGCTATGCGTTCGAGGCCGCGACCGCCGCGCATCGCTGGATGGAGCAGCATCATGCGCCCGCCGCGACCCAGTGCATCATATCGCCCGTCAATCTCGGCTCGATCCGCCTGGCGGAGCGGCTGGGCTATGCTTTGCACGACCGGCCGACCTATCGGGGGGAGGCGCTGCGTTTCGTTCGAGAGCGTTGAACGGGGCACCCGCCCCCGCCCGAACCTCCACCGCCAACGACCCAACCCCGCTTGACGGCCCCCCGCCCCCTCCCCATCCTCGCGTACGCACATAAGGGACGCGTTTCACCACTCATGCAGCTTGTCATCGTCGAATCGCCGGCCAAGGCGAAGACCATCGAGAAATATCTGGGTTCGGACTACCGCGTCCTGGCGAGCTATGGTCACGTCCGCGACCTGCCGCCCAAGGACGGCTCGGTCGATCCCGACCAGAATTTCGCGATGGAGTGGGAGAATTACGCGGACAAGGCGCGCCAGCTCAAGGCGATCGCCGACGAGGCCAAGAAGGCCGACCGCCTGATCCTGGCCACCGACCCTGATCGCGAGGGCGAGGCGATTTCGTGGCATGTGCAGGAGGTGCTGAAGAACCGCAAGGCGCTGCCCGACAAGGTCGAGCGGGTGACTTTCAACGCGATCACCAAGCCCGCCATCCTGCACGCGATGCAGAATCCGCGCGAGCTGGATACCGACCTGATCGACGCGTACCGGGCGCGCCGCGCGCTCGACTATCTGGTGGGCTTCACCCTGTCCCCGGTGCTGTGGCGCAAGCTGCCCGGCGCCAAGTCGGCGGGGCGCGTGCAGTCGGTGGCGTTGCGCCTGATCGTCGGGCGCGAGCGCGAGATCGAGGCGTTCAAGCCCCAGGAATATTGGTCGGTGACGGCCGATATGGAGCAGGACGGCACGCCCTTCGTCGCGCGTCTGGTCCAGTGGGAGGGCAAGAAGCTCGACCGGCTGTCGATCGGCACGCAAGGCGACGCGACCCGCGCCAAGGCGGATGTCGAGGCGGGCCGCTTCCAGGTCCAGTCGGTCGAGACCAAGCCCGCGACGCGCAACCCGCCGCCGCCCTTCACCACCTCCACGCTGCAACAGGAGGCCGCGCGCAAGCTGGGCTTCTCGGCCGATCACACCATGCGGATCGCGCAGCAGCTCTATGAGGACGGCGCGATCACGTACATGCGTACCGACGGCGTCCAGATGGACGGGTCGGCCATCTCGGCGGCGCGCAAGGCGGTGGCCGATCGCTATGACGCCTCCTATGTCCCCGACAAGCCGCGCGTCTATCAGTCCAAGGCGAAGAACGCGCAGGAAGCGCACGAGGCGATCCGCCCGACCGACTTCTCGCGCGATCGTGCGGGTTCGGGCGATCATGGCCGCCTCTACGACCTGATCTGGAAGCGTGCGCTGGCGAGCCAGATGGCCTCGGCGCGGATGGAGCGGACCACCATAGACATGGCCGACGGCACCGGCCGCCATGTCCTGCGCGCGACCGGCCAGGTCGTGCTCTTCCCCGGCTATCTGGCGCTCTATGAGGAAGGCCAGGACGACAGCCAGGACGAGGAGGCGCGCCGCCTCCCCCGCCTGCGCGAAGGCGATGCGCCCGCCAAGAAGGAGGTCAAGGCCGAGCAGCACTTCACCCAGCCGCCGCCGCGCTTCTCCGAGGCGTCGCTGGTCAAGCGGATGGAGGAACTCGGCATCGGGCGTCCGTCCACCTATGCGTCGATCATCAAGACGTTGAAGGACCGCGCCTATGTCCGCGTCGAGAAGAATCGCTTCTTCGCCGAGGAGAGCGGGCGTCTGGTGACGGCGTTCCTGGAACGCTTCTTTGAGAAATATGTCGGTTACGACTATACCGCCGAGCTGGAAGAGGAGCTGGACGACGTGTCCGGCGGCCGCGCCCAGTGGCAGGCGGTGCTCGACGCCTTCTGGCGCGACTTCAAGCCGCGCACCTCGGAGGTGATGGAGCAGCAGCCCTCGGCCATCACCGCCGAGCTGGACCAGTTTCTCGCGCCCTATCTCTTCCCCGAAAAGGCCGATGGCTCGGACCCGCGCCTGTGCCCCAATTGCGGCGAGGGCAGGCTGGCGCTGCGCGGCGGCCGGTTCGGCGCGTTCATCGCCTGCTCCAACTATCCCGAGTGCAAATATACCCGCCGCTTCGCGCAGGGGGGCGAAGGTGCGGGCGAGGATTCAGGGCCGGAAACGCTGGGCCAGGACCCCGAAACCGGACTGCCGGTCGAGCGCAAGTCGGGACGCTTCGGTCCCTATATCCAGCTGGGCGAGGGCAAGGACGCCAAGCGCGCCTCCATCCCCAAGGATGTCGATCTCGATCTGGAATGGGCGCTCAAGCTGCTCAGCCTGCCGCGCACCATCGGCAACCACCCCGAGACGGGCGAGCCGATCACCGCGTCGATCGGGCGCTATGGCCCCTATCTGGCGCATAGCGGCAAATATGCCCGCCTGACCTCGACCGCCGAAGTGTTCGAAACGGGCATGAACGCCGCCGTGGTCAAGCTGGCCGAAGCGGCGGCGGGCGGCGGGCGCGCCGCGCGGGGCACGGCGTCGCGCGAACCGCTGAAGGTGCTGGGCAAGCATCCGCGCACCGAGGCGGAGATCAAGCTGATGGAGGGGCGCTATGGCCCCTATGTCACGGACGGCGAGACGAACGCGACCATCCCCAAGACGGTCGACAAGGACCAGCTGACGCTGGAAGAAGCCGCGCAGCTGATCGACGCGCGGGCGGCGGCGGCTCCGGCCCGCAAGAAACCCGCGAAGAAGGCCGCGGCCAAGAAGGCGCCTGCCAAGACGGCGGCCAAATCCGCGACGGAAAAGAAGGCCCCGGCCAAAAAGGCCGCGCCCAAAAAGACGGCTGCGAAAAAGGCAGCGGACTGATCGCGATTGCATGACGGCGTAAATGGTCGGCGGGGATTAAGCCTCGTCGATCATTCCCGTCGGCCGATGACGGAGCCGTCACCGCCCCTGCGATCCCGAATGCCCCATGTCGCGGACATGGCGGCCTCTACGCTCCGCCTTTCCCCTGCACCGGGAATATCTTGTTCAGCATTCGCCGTGCGAGAAGACCGAGCAACAGCCCGATCAGCCAGACGAACGACCTGCCTCTTGCGTTATTGACCACCATCCCGTGCGGTAAATGGCCGTATCGCTCCAGCATGATCGTGACCGACATGCTTACCAATGTCGCGACCCCGACATGAACGGCGACGCGCCCGAGACTGAGGGTCACCTGGCCGTCAATCTTGTCGTCCATCGCCCCCCCCAAATCGAAAACGATCAGGGCCATTTATCGGCGGGGTGTCAGGACCTCAAGCCGCACGCATCTGCGGGAGATGGCCGTAGAGCATGGCGCGGGCCTGGCGCTGCGCTTCGGCGATTTCGCGCGCGGTCATGTCTTCGGCCACTTCGGACCGTGCGATCTGCGCGGGCAGGAAGCCCGCGACCGCCGCCAGGTTGAACCATTTGTGCGCTTCGATCAGGTCCAGGCGGGCGCCGCCCGAGCCAGTCGAAAAGGCGACGCCCAGATCGTACATCGCCGCGCCGTCGGTCGCCATCTGGTCGGCGATCCGGCTTTCCATCAGGAACTGCGCGGATTTGCTGCTATTGGCCATATCCATGCCCCTCTTGCGGACACCGTGTCCACGAGCATGGGTCTATGGCCATAACGGTCACAAATTGGTTAATTCATTAACCGAGTGTGATAGCGATATTATCGATCAGTCTGGTCGATCCCATACGCGCGGCCGCCAGCAGGCGACGGGGGCGGTCGGCGGCGGGATCGGGGGCCAGCGTCTCGGCATCGGCCAGGGCGACATAGTCCACCTCGAACCCGGCGGCGGTCAGCGTGGCGCGGGCATCGGCCAGCACCGTCGCCACCTCCTCGCCCCGCCCGATCGCCCGCGCGGCGACGCCCAGCGCGCGGGGCAGCGCCACCGCCTTGGCCCGCTGTTCCTCGTCGAGATAGATGTTGCGCGACGACAGCGCCAGACCGTCATCGTCGCGCTGGGTCGGCACGCCGACGATATCGATGGGGAAGTCGAGATCGGCGACCATGCGGCGGATCACCGCCAGCTGCTGGAAATCCTTTTCGCCGAAATAGGCCGCGTCGGGGCGGACCTGGTTGAACAGCTTGGCGACGACGGTGGCGACGCCGTCGAAATGGCCGGGACGCGCCTCGCCGTCAAAACCCTCGCTGACGCCCGCGACATGGATGGTGGTCGCATGCCCCTCCGGATACATGGTCTCGACGCTGGGCATCCAGACGGCATCGCATCCCGCCTCGGTCAGCATGCGCAGGTCGGACGCCTCGCGCCGGGGATAGCGGCCCAGATCCTCGCCCGCGCCGAATTGCCGGGGATTGACGAAGATCGACGCGACCACCTTGGTGCCCGGCCGCTTCGCCGCCTCGATCAGCGCGATATGCCCGGCATGGAGCGCGCCCATGGTCGGCACGAACGCCACGCGCGCCCCCTCGGCCCGCAACGTGCCGAGCGTCGCGGCCAGCGCTTCGCGATCCCGAATGACTTCCACTGATTTTACCCCTCGTTCCCCACGCCGAGGGCTTCTATGAAGGGTGGCAACGGGGATCAATAAGGAAGCGACGAGTTGCCGGAGCGGCTATCTTCAACCCACGTAATTGTTTTTGCCAATGAAAAAGGTGGCACTGGCAAATCGACGACGGCGGTCCATGTCGCCATCGCTTTGGCCGCCAAGGGGGCCCGAGTCGCCTGTCTTGATCTGGATCATCGCCAGCGCACCGTCGGCCGGTATCTGGAGAATCGCGCCGAGACGATCCGGCGTACCGGCCATGCCCTGCCCATGCCGGTCCATGCGACCCACACCACCCAGACCGAGGAGGGGTTCGAGGAGCTGTGGTTCGGCCTGTCGCAGGATGCCGACTTCCTGATCGTCGACACGCCGGGCCGCGACGACCATTTCGCGCGGACGGCAGCGGCCCTGTCCAACACGCTGGTCACGCCGATGAACGACAGCTTCGTCGATTTCGACCTGATCGGCCAGGTCGATCCGGAGAGTTTCCAGGTCACGCGCCCCAGCTTCTATTCCGAGCTGATCTGGGACGCGCGCAAGCAGCGGGCGCGGGCCGACGGCACCACCATCGACTGGGTCGTGCTGCGCAACCGGCTTCAGCATATCGAGGCACGCAACATGCGCCGCGTGTCGGACGCGCTGACCCAGTTGTCGCGCCGGGTCGGCTTCCGGATCATTCCGGGGCTGGGCGAGCGGGTCATCTATCGCGAGATGTTCCCCAACGGCCTGACCATGATCGACTCCAAGGAATTCGGCGCGATGGGGCTGGGCCATGTCGCCGCGCGGCAGGAACTGCGCGAGATGATGGCCGCGCTCCAGCTGCCCGAGCCGGGCGAGGACGGTTCCGCGCTGGGCGGCACGACCGAAACCGACGCGGCCGCATGATCGGATACGGGATGCGGACGGCGTGAAATGGCTGATCGCGCTGGCGGTGATCTGGCTGGTGTGGCGCTACATGCCCCGCCCCGCCAGGACGGCGCGCACGCCCCGCCTGCCGCGTGACGAGGCGGAGGCGCTGGCGATCCTCGACCTGCCGCCGCATGCCGATGTCGAGGCGATCCGCCAGGCGCATCGGCGGCTGGTGAGCCAGGTCCATCCCGATCGCGGCGGTTCGGCCGAACTCGCGCGGCGGGTGAACGCCGCGCGCGACCTGTTGCTGGACCGGCGTGGTGGCTGAACGCGCCGCCGCGATCCATCCCAGCGCGTGCCGCGAATATGACGTGCGCGGCACCGTGCCCGAGACGCTGGACGAAGCCGCCGCCTATGCGGTCGGGCGCGGCTTTGCCAGCCGGGTGCGGCGCGCGGGCGGCTCCCGCGTCGCGGTCGGGCGCGACGGCCGGCTCAGCTCGCCCGCGCTCGAGGCCGCGCTGGTCGAGGGGCTGTGCGAAAGCGGCGTCGATGTCGTCCGGCTGGGGCTGGGCCCCACCCCGATGGTCTATTTCGCCGAGGCGACCCTAGGGGTGGACGGCGCCGTACAGGTAACGGGCAGCCACAATCCCCGCGACGACAATGGCTTCAAGATGGTGCTGCACCACCGCCCGTTTTTCGGCGAGGATGTGCAGGACCTGGCGCGGATGGCGCGGACGCGCGACTGGACCATAGGCCAGGGGCGGGTGAGCGAGCACGCCATTCTCGACGCCTATGTCGACCGGCTGATGGCGGGCTATGCCGGGGGTGCCTATCGCATCGGGTGGGACTGCGGCAGCGGCGCGGCGGGCCCGGTCATCGAGAAGCTGGTCCAGCGCCTGCCGGGTGAGCATCACACGCTGTTCACCGATGTGGACGGTCATTTCCCGCATCATCACCCCGATCCGACGGTCGAGGGCAACCTAGACGCGCTGAAGCGACTCGTGGCCGAGAAGTCGCTCGACTTCGGATTCGCTTTCGACGGCGACGGCGACCGGATCGGCGCGATCGACGGGCTGGGCCGCGTGATCTGGGGCGACCAGATCCTAATGCTGCTGGCCGGGCCCGCACTCGCCGAGCATCCCGGCGCGCCGATCGTCGCGGACGTGAAGGCCAGCCAGGCGCTGTTCGACCATATCACGACGCTGGGCGGCCAACCGGTGATGTGGAAGACCGGGCACAGCCTGATGAAGACCAAGATGGCCGAAACCGCCGCACCGCTGGGCGGCGAGATGTCGGGCCATATGTTCTTCGCGGGCGAATGGTACGGCTTCGACGATGCGCATTATGCCGCGATCCGCCTGATCCGCGCGGCGCATCTGGCAGGCCGCTCGATGACCGAGCTGCGCGGGGCGATGCCCGCGATGGTCGATATTCCCGAAACGCGGATCGTCATATCCGAATCGGACAAGTTCGCGATCGTCGACCGGGTGGCGGCGGCGCTGGCCCGTGACGGGGCCGAGGTCAACGACACGGATGGCGTCCGGGTGCGGACGGCGGATGGCTGGTGGCTGTTGCGGGCGTCCAACACGCAAGCCGCGCTGACCGTGCGGGCCGAGGCCGGGGATGCGGCGGGGCTGGAGCGGGTGCTGGCGGAGCTGGACCATTACCTCGCGATGGAGGGGGTGCGCCGGTAGCGCCGGGCCTGGCCTTCGACTTCGCTCAGGCCGAACGAAGGTTGGGGAAATCGGCGTAACGTCCGTCGCTCCGTTCAGCCTGAGCGCAGTCGAAGGCCAAGGGACGCCCCTCCGGAGCGCCCCCCCCACTCCCCGATCAGATGTCCCCGATCATCTCCGACAGCACTTCCAGGCACGACACGCCCAGCTTCGCCGACCGCTCGCCCGACCAGCCATGGACCGCGTCGGGATTGGGATCATGGTCCTTGAACGGCATTTCCAGCGTCACCGACACCGCGCCGAACCGCTCGGCGAGCTGGTTGGTGGACATGGCGAGGTTGGCATTGCCCGCGCTCGCCTTTTCATAGCCCATCTGGGTCTGGAAATCGGGGGTGTGCGCGGCCAGGCGGCGACCGAATTCATAGAATTTGGCGCCATGCTCCTCGGTCCAGCTGGGAATCCCCTCGAACCCGGCGATGAAGTTCGCCGGGATCGCTTCGTCGCCATGGACGTCGATCGCGAAGTCGACGCCGGTCCGGTCCATGCGGTCGCGCACGCACAGCACTTCGGGGCTGCGCTCGGGGGTGGGCGCGTGCCATTCGCGGTTGAGGTTCACCCCCACCGCATTGGTGCGCAGATGCCCGCGCCGCGTGCCGTCCGGATTCATGTTGGGCACGACATGCACGGTCGCCGCCGCCAGCAGCGACTCCGCCGCCGGGCTGGTCAGCCAGTCGAGCGCCCCCTCCATCCACCATTCGGCCATCGATTCGCCCGGATGCTGGCGGGCATAGAGCCACACCTGCTTCGCACCCGAACCGAGGCGGAAATAGTCGATCGGCTGGCCGTCGAGCGTCTGGCCGATCTCTTCGTGATGGACGCCGCGCGCGGCGATCCGCGCGACCAGATCGTGGTGGCGCTCCATCGTATAGGGCTCGAAATAGGCGAACCAGACCAGGTCCGACTCGCCCGTCCACTGCCATTCGATCACCCCGTCGGCATAGCGGGTCGGGGTCATGCGCCAGTCCTGCCGGTCAGTCGAGGCGCGGACATGATAGCCCGGCCAACCATCGGCAAAGGCCGACCCGGCACCGTTCAGGATACGGAAGGTCAGCGTGCGCCCCTTCACCCCACCGGCCCGGAAATAGAACCACTGGTAGAAGTCCGAATCCCGGTCGTTCACGATCTCCAGGTCGACCCGGTCGCCCTCGATCCCGACAAGGCAGATATTGCCGCCGTCGAAGGCGGCGTTGATGGTCAGCGTCATCGCCTTACTTCACCTCGATGGTGCGGCCCGACTCGCCGGGGAATTTGGTGAACAGCGCATCGGCCAGCTTGGCGGCCTGGGCCTGGGCATCGACCTTCGCCACCGCCTCGATCGGGGCGATGTTGCGCGCGCTGCCTTCCCAGATCGGCGACTGGTCGGCGCGGCGCTTGATCTGGACCGACAGCTCGGTGCCGATGATCTCCTGCGGACGGCTCTTGCCGATCGGGAAGCTGACGCCCCCGCCCAGCCCGACGCCACCGCCACGACCGCCCGAGAAGCTGCCGCCGCCCAGGCCGATCGAGAAGGGCGACGGGCGCGGCGGGCCCAGCCGGTTGGCGCGGGTGAAGGCCACGGTCGCGATATAGTCGGGCTGCGCATCGCCCTGGGGCAGCGTATAGCCGTTGCGGAGCAGCGCGGTTTCGACCGCGGCGGCATAGGTCTTGAACTCGATGCTGGCCGGGCCGGTGTTCGACAGCGGCTCGACCCGAACGGTCCCGCGCGCGATCGGCTCGCCCAGATGATAGCGAATCACCTCGGTCGGCGGCAGGCGCCCACCCGTGGTGGAACAGGCGGCCAGCGTTCCGGCGGCGGCCGCGAGGATCAGGAGCGAGCGGGCTTTCATGAGTGGGGGGCACCTTGAAGATGTTACGGATGGGCAACGCATGACATATGGGGGTTGATCCAGCGGCGGAAGAGGCCGCGTGGCGGATGACCCTCATGTCATGCCCCAACCTTGACTTGGCCGCCCTTTGCCACTAGGCGGCGACGCTTTCCAGATCACCCTCCAGTTCAAAAGAAGCGAATCGATCATGAAGATCCGCAATTCCCTGAAGTCGCTCAAGGATCGCCACCGGGACAACCGCGTGATCCGCCGTCGCGGCCGCACCTATGTCATCAACAAGACCAACCGTCGTTTCAAGGCGCGCCAGGGCTAATCGCTCTTGGGGCTGATCGAACAGGACGAGGCTGGCGGCGTGTCCGCGGCCCGTTCCGATCGGCCGACCGCCGTCATCTTCGACGTCGGTCGCGTACTCTACGACTGGGATCCCCGGATCCTGTATCGGCGCCTGATCGCGGACGATCGGGCGCTCGATGCATTTGTCCGCGATGTCGTCACGACCGAATGGCATTTCCAGCATGATGCGGGCCGCGACTTCGCCGACACCTCGGCGGAGCTGATCGCGCTATACCCGCAGCATCGCGACCTGATCGCCGCCTGGGGCCCGCGCTTCGGCGAGAGCATCGGCGATCCGATTCCGGGGATGCACGAACTGGTCGCCGAACTCGATTCGGCGGGCGTCCCGCTGTTCGCGATCACGAACTTCAGCCATGAATTCTGGCCGCCCTTCCGGGCGCGCGAGGCGGCGTTGTTCGATCGCTTCCGCGCCATCGTGGTGTCGGGCGACGAAAAGCTGGTGAAGCCCGACCCCGCCATCTACGCCCTCGCGCTCGCCCGGTTCGGGCTGGAGCCGGGGCAGGCGGTGTTCATCGACGACAATCGCGCCAATATCGATGCGGCGGCGGCGATGGGAATCCATGCGCTGCATTTCACCGACGAGGCGACGCTTCGGCCGCAGCTTCGGGCGTTGGGGTTGGTGGCATAGGTCTTCGCGTGGCCTTCGACTTCGCTCAGGCTGAACGGGGTTTGGGGGTCGATACCAACGGCCGTTCACGCTGAGCGAAGTCGAAGCGCACGGGAATCCCTCACCGCACCAGCGACGCCAGCTGCGCCTGATTGGCCTGGCTCGCCTCGGTATCCAGCAGCGCCGGATCGAGATGATCCCCGACCATCTGGTCGGTGACGATCACATTGGTCCCCACCGTGGTGATCGAGAACAGCTTCTTGGCGAAGGCGCTGGGCAGCCGGATGCAGCCATGCGAATCGGGAAATCCGGGGTTGTTGCCCGCGTGCAGCGCCACGCCGTCCCAAGTCAGCCGCTGCATGAACGGCATAGGCGCCGAATTGTAGAGATTGCTGCGATGCATCTCGCGCTTCTGCAGGATCGGGAAGATGCCGACCGGCGTGTCCTTGCCATCCTTGCCCGTCGACACCGACGCCGCCGCGATCATCGTGTCGCCACGATAGACATAGGCGCGCTGCATCGGCAGGCTGACGACGACCGTCACCGGCTGGACGACCGGATCGACCGCCGCCATTTGCGGATCGGCCCAGACGAATCGGTTGGGCGCCAGCGCGGCGGCGGCCTGGGCGATGGTGGCGGTGGCAGGCCCCTCTTCGGCAAAAGCGGGTGCGGCGAAACCCAGAGTGGTCACCCCGAGCAGGGCGGCAAAAGCGAAAGCCTTCATATCCCTTTTCCTTGGCGAGTTCATAATTTCTTAAACACGTCAAGCCACATTTGGTGCCGAGCGAAATTTTTTACGCTGAGCCGGAACTTTCGCCGAATCGATGGAACCAAGCGATCAACCGATAGGGGGAAGGGCAGAAAAACGGACCCTTCCCTGCTATCTAGGAGTCGCGGGAATTCTGGGGTTTGAAGGATCATAATGCTCGAAAATCTGGACGCTGCGCCGGGTCGGCGCGCGCTGTTGAAGAACGCGCTGGTGTTGGCCGGGGCGCTCGCGGTTCCGGGTGCGGCAACGGCCCGGGGTCGCCTGACCGCGGGGGATCTCCGCCCACTTCGCCAGCCGCCGGTTCCGAAACATCCCACGCTGCCCGGTGCGCCCGATCCGATCCCGGCACAGCCGATCCTGGCCTCGTCGCGGGTGGTGCGTCCGGAACTGCTGCGCGCGGCGATGGCGTCGCTGCAACGGCATAACGGGCGGATCGGCCAGCGCGACCGGATGGCGATCGTCGACTTTGCGGTCGGCTCGTCCGAACCACGCCTCCACCTGATCGATCTGGTCAGCGGCAAGAGCCAGTCGCTGCTCGTCTCGCATGGCAGCGGGTCGGACCCGTCGCACAGCGGCTATCTCCAGCGTTTCTCTAATGCGTTCAACTCGAACGCCAGCAGCGAGGGCGCCTTCCTGACCGACGACTATTATGTCGGCAAGCATGGCCGGTCGCAGCGTCTCGTCGGGCTGGACCCGACCAACGACAATGCGCTGGGCCGCGCGATCGTGATCCATTCGGCCTGGTACGCCAATCGCGACATGATCCGCACCCATGGGATGCTGGGCCGCAGCCAGGGCTGCTTCGCGGTCGGCGAGAACGACTTGGACCGGGTATTCGCCAATCTCGGCCCCGGCCGGATGATCTACGCCGCGAAGGTGTAAATCCAATCCTCCCCAAGCTTTGCTTGGGGAGGGGGACCGCCGCGAAGCGGTGGTGGAGGGGCAGGGCGTTCTCGACAGGGTGACACCCCTCCGTCATCGCTGACGCGATGCCACCTCCCCTTGCAGGGGAGGATAAGAATTGCGATCCCCGATGGCGGGGGTTAAGCCCCCGATCCTCATGGTCCAGCCGCTCATCATCGCCGTCCCCAAGGGACGCATCCTGGCCGAGGCGCTGCCGCTGCTCGCCGCCGCCGGCATCCGGCCCGAACCGGCCTTCACCGACAAGGACAGCCGCGCGCTGCGCTTCGCGACCGATGTCCCCGGCATCGAGCTGATCCGCGTCCGCGCCTTCGACGTCGCCACCTTCGTCGCGCATGGCGCGGCACAGCTGGGCATCGTCGGATCGGACGTGCTGTCCGAATTCGGCTATTCCGAGCTGTATGCGCCCGTCGACCTGAAGATCGGCCATTGCCGCATCTCGGTCGCCGAGCCCGTCGCGATGGCGGAGGGCGACGATCCGCGCGGGTGGAGCCATGTCCGCGTCGCGACCAAATATCCGCATATCACCAGCCGCCACTTCGCCGCGCGGGGCGTGCAGGCCGAGTGCGTCAAGCTGAACGGCGCGATGGAGCTGGCCCCGACGCTGGGCCTGGCACCGCGCATCGTCGACCTGGTGTCGTCGGGCCGCACGCTGAAGGAAAACGGGCTGGTCGAGGTGGAGGTGATCGAAGAGGTCACCTCGCGCCTGGTCGTCAACCGCGCCGCGATGAAGACGCGCAGCGCCGTGGTGCCGCTGGTCGAGGCGTTCCGCCGCGCGGTGGCCGAGAGGGAAGCGGCATGATCCGGCTGAACACGCAAGAATCGGGCTTTGCCGCCGCGTTCGACGAACTGGTCGATGCCCGGCGCGAGAGCGATGCCGATGTCGCGCGCGACGTGCAGGTGATCCTGCGCGCGGTGCGTGACGATGGCGAGGCGGCGGTGGCGGCCTTCACCAAGCAGTTTGACGGCCACGACCTGGCTGAAACCGGCTGGCGGATCGAACCGGCCGACTGCCGCGCCGCCTATGAGGCACTGGAGCCCGAACTGCGCGCCGCGCTCGACCTCGCCGCCGCGCGCATCCGCGCCTATCACGAAAAGCAGAAGCCGACCGACACCGACTATGTCGATGCGCAGGGCGTACGGCTGGGCGCGCGCTGGACGGCGGTGGACGCGGCCGGGATCTATGTTCCCGGCGGCCGCGCGGCCTATCCCTCCTCGCTGTTGATGAACGCGATTCCTGCCAAGGTGGCCGGGGTCGAGCGGCTGGTAATGGTCACGCCGACCCCGAAGGGCGAGATCAACCATCTCGTCCTCGCCGCTGCGCATCTGGCGGGCGTGGACGAGGTTTGGCGGGTCGGCGGCGCACAGGCGGTGGGCGCGCTGGCTTATGGTGCGGGCCGCATCCAGCGGGTCGATGTCGTTACCGGCCCCGGCAATGCCTGGGTCGCGGAGGCCAAGCGCCAGGTGTACGGCATGGTCGGCATCGACATGGTCGCTGGCCCCTCCGAGATCGTCGTGGTGGCCGACGGCAGGAACGACCCCGACTGGATCGCCGCCGACCTGCTGAGCCAGGCCGAGCACGACACCGTCACCCAGTCGATCCTGTTCACCGACGATGCCGACTTCGCGACCCGCGTGGCCGAAGCCGTCGACCGGCAGATCCCCGAACTGGCGACCGCCAGCGTCGCGCGCACCGCCTGGGATGCGAATGGCGCGATCATCGTGGTCGATTCACTGGAGGCCGCGATGCCGCTGGTCGACCGGCTCGCGCCCGAGCATCTGGAGCTGGCGGTGGACGATCCGCAGGCCCTGTTCGACCGGCTGCGCCATGCGGGCTCGGTGTTCCTCGGCCGCCATACCCCCGAAGCGATCGGCGATTATGTCGCCGGGCCGAACCATGTCCTGCCCACGGGACGCCGCGCGCGCTTCGCCAGCGGGCTGTCGGTGCTCGACTTCATGAAGCGGACCAGCTTCCTGGGCCTGACCGAGACCGCGCTGGCCGAACTCGGCCCCGCGACGGTCGCGCTGGCGCATGCCGAGGGGCTTCCGGCGCACGCCAAGTCGGTGGCGCTGCGCCTGCGGCTCAACCGATGATCGTCGCGCCCGCCGCGCCGGAGCATCGGGAAGGATGGCTGGCGTTGCGGGCGGGGCTTTGGGGCGAGGAAGCGGGTGATCCGGCGGATTTGCCCGAGGGTGACGGCAATTTCGTTGCGCTGCTGGACGGCCGGGTGATCGGCTTTGCCGAGGCGGCGGTGCGGCGGGATTACGTCAATGGGTGCGACGGCTCGCCGGTGCTGTTTCTCGAAGGGCTGTATGTCGATCCGGGCCATCGCCGCCAAGGAGTGGCCGGGGCGCTGGTCGCGGCGGTGGCGGGTTGGGGCCGGGCGCAGGGCTGTGCCGAGTTTGCGTCAGACGCCGAGCTGGCCAATACCGACTCGCATGCGATGCACCGCGCGCTGGGGTTCGTCGAAACCGAGCGGGTGGTGTATTTCCGTAGGGAGTTGTGAGGGTTTCGGCCCTTGGCCTTCGACTTCGCTCAGGCTGAACGGAGGGTGGGAAACGGGGCTGGACACCAAACCCCGTTCAGCCTGAACGAAGTCGAAGGCCACGCCCCGCACCCCCCGCCCCCCCCCCCCCCCCCCCCAAAAAAGAACACAATTTGGGCACCCC